>NZ_RZOL01000620.1:0-2345 GCF_004022985.1 Mesorhizobium sp. M7A.F.Ca.ET.027.02.1.1
CTCCTGACCGATGCCGAAGTCGAAAAAATCCCGGCCGTGAAAGTCGTCTTCGACGACATCCGCGCGACGCGCAAATCTGATTTCGTCAACAATTTCTGGCGCGGGCTGGCCAATGATCCTCCGGCGCTGAAGCGGATCTGGGAACAGTTGAAGGTGGTGATGGTGGCCGACAGCGCCATCGATCCGCTGACCAAGGAGATGATCTACATTGCTGTCTCGACCGCCAATGGCTGCTCCTACTGCGTCCACTCGCACACGGCGGCAGCGCGAGCCAAGGGCATGACCGATGCGCAGCATGGCGAGCTGGTGTCGATCATCGGGCTCGCCGGCCAGACCAACCATCTGGTGACGGCGATGCAGATTCCGGTTGACCCGCAGTTCGAGGTGAAGTGAGGCCTCACACCGGCCGGTAAACCTTCTCCGCCGTGTTCCAGAAGATATCCGCTTCCGCTACCGAACCATGCTTCGCCACCGCGTCGCGGTGCGCCTTGATCAGCTCGGCGTGGCTGGTCCACAGTTTTTCGATCGGGAAGTTCGAGCCGAACATCAAATGGTCGGCGCCCAATATGTCGATCGCATTGTCGACGATATAGGCGATCAGAGCCGGGTCGTTGCGGTGGACGAAGGTGCCGAGGCCGGAGAGCTTGGCGTAGAAGTTGGGGGCGGCTGCAAGCGTGCGCAGGCCTGCCTTCCAGGCTTCGGTGGTTTCCGGCTCCATGCCGGTCAGCATACCGGCATGGGTGAGGATGAAATTCGTCTCCGGGTTTTCGCCGACCAGCGTCAGGCCGTCCTTCATCTGGGCGGGGAAGAGCTGCAGGTCGAAGGACAGGCCATAATCCTTGAGCCGCGCCACATTGGCGCGCACGTTGGGGTCGATCACCTGGTCGGCGGAGGCGGCGAAACGGAAGGCCGGCGTCTCGTGCCAGTGCAGCTGCATGCGCACGCCGCGCAGCAGCGGATACTTTTTCAGGCGATCGATCTGAGTCCTGATATCGTCGACGGTCATGTCGGTATAGCCGACGATGGCATGCGGCCAGCCGGTTTCGTCGGATGTCTTCTGCAGGAATGCGACTTCCTTCTCGAAATCCTCCTTGGCCCAGTTGGTCTGGACATAGACGGCCTTTTCGACGGCTGAATCCCTCTGGTCTTCGAGAAATTCCTCGATCGGGTAGTCGCGCCGGATCGGCTCGTAGGGACCGAAGATGCGCGGCACCATCGGCCCGACCAGCCAGGGCTGGTCCTTTTGGCGCCAGATGTGGAAATGCGCGTCGATTGTTTTCTGCATCATGAAACCCTCTTCCAGATTGCCGCCGCCGCTGAAGCAGGGCGAGCGAGCGACAGGATGAAATCGGTGAGGCCGGCGAGTGATGAGCCGTCGACCAGATCGTCGAGCACCGGCAGGATGGCGCGAAGTGCAGCCGTTGCCGGCCGGAAGCGCGGGTCGCCGGCTAGCGGTGTGGCCAGCGACAGCCGGAAAGCGCGGGCGCTCAGCCGTCGCATCGCCGTCTCCATCTCGCCATGATCGCCGCGCTCCAGCGCGTCGGACAGGATCACGACCGTGGCACCGCGTGCAAACGACGAGAAGCGCGGCACCGAGAGGAAGGCGAGCAGCGTCGGTCCCATGCGGGTGCCGCCATCCCAGTCGTCGACCTGGGCAGCGGCGCGCGCCAGCGCCTGGTCGCGGTCGCGGATGCGCAATGCCGTGGTGATGCGCGTCAGCCGCGTGCCGAAGGTGAAGATTTCGGCGCGGTCGGCACCTTGTACGGCCGCATGTGCCAGCTTGAGATAGTCCGCTGTGTGCAGCTTCATCGAGCCGGACACATCGATCAGCAGAAGCAGCTTGCGCGGCACAGTCTGGCGGCGGCGCAGCAGCGGCGAGGGGACGTCGCCATCGGCGCTGACTATTTCCCTCAGCGACCGGCGCAAATCGAGCTTGCCGCGCGAGTGGGTGCGTACGGTGCGGAAGGAGCGCCGGGCTGGTAAAGCGGTCGAGAGTTTGCGACGAAAGGCGGTCAGCCTGTCATCGTCGCGCTGGAAGTCGCGGGCACTCAACTGCTCCAGGGCCGAAGAGAGGTCGCCGCCCTCTTGGCTTTGTTCGGCCTCGAGCCGTTCGTCGTCGGCGCCGCCATCATCCTTGATGCGAGTTTCCTCGTCGGCGTCGCCTTCGACCACGGCGGACGTATTGCCATAAAAGTGGCTCTGGAAATGCGCCTCGAATTCGTCGCGGCGGTCGGGCGGCGGCGCCAGCGTGGCAAGGGCGGCCTCGCGGATGTCTGCCATCGAGCGCGGCCCGAGCAACGTCACCGCCTGCATGAAACAGGAGACCTGCTCGGGCCGCGCTCGAT
>NZ_RZOL01000621.1:0-2343 GCF_004022985.1 Mesorhizobium sp. M7A.F.Ca.ET.027.02.1.1
TCCTTGACCCGCACCGTCGTCACCGCCGGGAAGGCGCGGGTGACGGCGTTGAGGATGCGGGCGTCGTCGGCCGTCGAGGTACTCTTTTCGGTCAGCGTCGCCATCCAGCCATGCGGGGCGCCCGCGAATGTGTTGGGCGAGAACACCATGACGAAATTGATGCCCATCGTCTCCCACTCGACCTGGCGGAAATTGGCGATCCTGGCGGTGACATTGCGTCCGAGCACGTTGACGGCGATGGTATCGCCGAGCTTCAGCCCGATCTCCTTGCCTTCTTGCGCCGAAAACGAAACCAGCGGCTCGCCGCTGTAATCTTCGGGCCACCAACTGCCCTCGGTCAACGTCGCGTTCTGCGGCTGCCTGGTGTCATAGGTCAGGCCGCGGTCGCCCCTCAGCACCCAGGCGCCTTCCGCCGGCACCTTCACCTTGTCGACATCGATACCGTTCAGCGCCATCACCCGGCCGCGCAGCATCGGCACCTTGGCCAGTACGCCCTGCGGCGCCTCCTTGCCGATCAGCGCCGAGAAAGACGCGACATCGGCGCTCTGGATGTCGACGAAGAAGAAGTTCGGCGCCCGTTCCGGCAGGCTGCCGGAGATCTGCCGCCTGAGATTGCCGTCGATTAGCGCCAGCGTCACCAGCAGCGTCAGGCCGAGCCCCAAGGACAGCACCACCGATGGCGTCAGCGCGCCTGGCCGATGGATGTTGCCGATAGCGAGCCTGAGCGCCACGAAGCGCACGCGCGGGCTCTTCCTGGCCGCCCATTGCACCAGTGCGCCGACCACGCGCAGCACTAGGAAGGCGAAGACGGTAGCGCCGACAAAGATCGAGGCGATGCGCTGGTCGCCGGAAAACAGAATGGCCAGCGCCGCCAGCAACAGCGCGATGCCTGTGGCCGCCGCGACATAGGCGGGGCGCGGCAAGCCGCGGCCTTCCAGCCCCATCTCGCGAAACAGCGCGGCTGCCGGCACATCGCGGGCGCGGCCGAGCGGCAGCAGCGCGAAAGCCAACGTCACCAGCAGGCCGAACAGCGCCGCCATGCCGAGCGCGCCGGGATAGAAGCCGCCTGCGGCCGGCACCGGAATGACGGATTGCAAGGCCGCACTCGCTGCGAACGGCATCAGCGCGCCGAGCACAAGGCCCAGCACGATACCCAATGCGGCAATGATCAGGATCTGCACCAGATAGACGGCAAAGACGAAGCCGCCCGAAGCGCCCAGGCTCTTGAAGGTGGCGATCACGCCGCGCTTGCCGTCGAGATAGGCGCGCACCGCATTGGCGACGCCCACACCGCCGACCACCAGCGCCGTCAGCCCGACCAGGGTCAGGAACTGAGAGAAACGTTCAATGTTGGACGACAGCGCGGGCGCCGCGTTGCTGCGTGTGCGGATCGACCAGCCTGCTTCGGGGAAATCCGTGGCCGCCTGGTCCTGGATGCCCTTCAGTCGCGCCTCGTCGGCGTCTGCCGGTAGGCGGATCTTGTAGGCATTCTCGACCAGGCTGCCCGGCTGGATCAGTCCAGTGGCCGCCAGCCCGTCCGTCGAGATCATCAGCCTTGGCGCGAAGCCGAAACCGTCGGACACGGCGTCCGGTTCGGCGACCAGCCTGGCGCGCAGTTCGAAAGTGGCGGTACCAAGCTTCAGCCGGTCGCCGATCTTGACGTGCAGCCGCTCGAACAGAAGGTCGGGTGCCGCCGCACCGAAGACGCCGAACTCTTCGCCGAACAGTTCCTGTTTCGAGAGTGCCGGCTCGGTCTCCAGCGTGCCATAGAGAGGATAGGCATGGTCGACCGCCTTGGCCTCGACCAGCGCCTGGTCGGATCCGTCGGCCAGACGCGCCATCGAACGCATGCTGGCGGTCCGGGAAACTGTGCCGAGCCCGTCAAGGAAGCTGCGCTCCGCCTGGCTGGCGTCACGCTGGTTGATCTCGAAGCGAAGGTCGCCGCCCAGCAGCGTCTGGCCCTGATTGGCGACACCGGCGGTGATCGAACGCGCCACCGAGTTGACGCCGCCGATGGCCGCGACGCCGAGCGCGATGCAGGCGAGAAAGATCAGGAAGCCGGACAGGCCGCCGCGCATCTCGCGCAACGAGAAGCGGACCGCGAGCCTCAACGTCGGGACAGCGGCATCAGGCCGTCACCTTGACAGGCGCCGGCGCCTCGATCCGGCCCGAGCGCATCGATACCTGGCGCGAACAGCGTGCCGCGAGCGCCGGATCATGGGTCACCAGCACCAGCGTCATGCCGCGCTCGGCCGCTTTGGCAAACAGGAGGTCGGCGACCTGCCGCCCGGTCGCCTGGTCGAGATTGCCGGTCGGCTCGTCGGCGATCAAGATGCGCGGCGA
>NZ_RZOL01000622.1:0-2339 GCF_004022985.1 Mesorhizobium sp. M7A.F.Ca.ET.027.02.1.1
GGGCGGGGTGCGCAACGTGCTGGTGGGGGCGGCACTGATCGGCATCCTGCTCAACGCCATGACCATCATCGACATCCCGCTGCTCTACCAGAACCTGATCAAGGCCGCGATCCTGCTCGGCGCCATCATCGTCGACGGCATCATCAACCCACGTGACGAACAGACCGCCCAGCAAGGCGACATTTAGGGCAGATGGGCTAGCCCATCTGCTCGGGGTACCCGGTCCGATCCATCCCGGTCGGCTGGCAATGAAAATCGAAACGAGAGGATCTGACATGAAATTCATCAGGACATTGATGGCTGCCGCCACGGCACTCGCCGTCACCGCATTCGTGGCGCCCACCTTCGCCGCCGACGATCCCGGCCCGGCGGCTTACGCGCAGGCGCTCAAGGGCAAGCGCGTCATGCTGGTGCCGCTGGCAATGGGCTTCGACCTGGCGCAGGGCTGGGCGCACTATCTGAAGACCGAGGTCGAGGCCTGGGGCGGCGTGTTCGAGACGCGCGACCCGAACTGGGTCGTCGACGCCGGCGCGCAGGCGATCACCGACGCCATCTCGTCGGACACCAGGCCGGATGTGCTGATCATCCACGCGCCGGACCTCAACTCCTACTCCAAGCTGATGAAGAAGGCGCAGGCCGCCGGCACCTATGTCATCCTGGTCGACAATCCCGCCAACTTCCCGGCCGACGCCTTCATCGGCAGCGACTGGGACCGACTTGGCCAGCTTGAGGCGGAAGCCGCGATCAAAGGCTGTGGCGAAAACTCTTCGAAGAAGATCGGCCTGGTGCAGGGTGACCAGGCGAACTCGTCCAGCCTTTACCAGTATGCCGGCATCATGAAGGTGCTGGAGAAGCATCCCGACTTCAAGGTGGTGGCAAAGCCCGATTCAAACTGGGATGCGACGACCTCGCGCAATGTGACGACGACGATGCTGCAGCAGAACCCGGACATCTGCTCGATCATCGATTTCTGGGATGGTGACGCCACCGGCGCGGCCGCCGCGATCCGCGACGCCAAGCTCGACGGCAAGGTGTTCCTGGTCACCACGGGCGGTGGTGAGAAGGCGGCCGATTGCGACAAGCTGCAGGACGGCACCTATGGCGCCGTGGTGATGACCGATCTTGCCCGCCAGTCGGGTGACATGAACGCCATCATCAAGTTCCTGCTGCAGAGCGGCCAGCCGGCCGGCACCTCGCACACCTACATTTACACGCTGGAGAAGGCGACGACCAAGGCCGACCTGAAGCCCGACAGCTGCTGGGACCTGAAGGCGCTGCAGGCACAAGCGGCGGCGAAATAAGCGAACTCTTCTCAACACCGATCGAAGAGGTGGCCGGATTGCCCGACCACCTCTTCTCTTGAATCCCAGATTTGCAGCAGTGACCTGATGTCCTTTCGCGAACGCCTCCAGTCCTGGCGCTACAATCTCGTGCCCGACCATGTCGTCGGCGAGATCCTGACCAAGCGCTGGACCGACAATGCCATTCCGTTCCTGGCACTGGTGGCGACGCTGGCAACCTTTGGCTCGATCATTCCGGGCTTCTTCAAGTTGACCGCACTGCAGGAATCGACCCGCCAGCTTGGCGAGTTCTCCATGGTGGTGACCGGCATGACAGTGGTGATGCTGGGCGGCGGCATCGACCTGTCGGTCGGCTCGATCTTCGCGCTGTCATGCTTTTCGGCGGTTTACGTCTTCTTCATCCTCGAACAGTCGATCTGGCTGGCGCTGGCCGCGTCGCTGGCCACCGGCCTCATCTTCGGCGCCATCAATGGCTATCTCGTTGGATATCTGCGCCTGCGCGCCTTCCTCACCACGCTGGTCACCTTCATCTTCGGACGGGCGCTGTTCGACATCCTGGTCACCACCTATGCCGCCGATGTGCAGCTCTCGACCGCGACATCGGATGTGCTCGACTTCATCGGCGACAGCACCTTCTGGGGGCTCTCCGTCTCGGTGTGGCTGGCGATCATCCTGGCCATCGTCACCCATATCGCGCTGACCCGTTCACGGCCGGGCTGGCACGTGCTGGCGGTCGGCGGTTCGAGGCGCTCGGCCCACAATGCCGGCATCCGCGTGCGCCGCACGGTGTTCATGACCTATGTCTTCTCCGGCTTCTGCGCCTCGATCGGCGGCTTCCTCATCGCTTGCCGGCTGAGCGGGGCAGGGCCGGGCACGGGCCTCAACCTCGAGATCATGGCGCTGACGGCGGCGGTGGTCGGCGGCGTCAGCCTTGGCGGCGGCCGCGGCTCGGTGATCAAGGGGCTGATGGGCGCCATCATCGTGCTGACCATGACCAACGGGCTGATCCGGCTGGGCTATGGCACCGGCACCAACCAG
>NZ_RZOL01000623.1:0-2318 GCF_004022985.1 Mesorhizobium sp. M7A.F.Ca.ET.027.02.1.1
GACGTGACACGTCCGCCGCACCCTTCGCGGATGGATGTGGACGGTTGTCGCGGCGTTTGTCGCGAAAAGACTTCAAGCGGGGGCAACTCCGAACGGCGTGGCCGCTTTTGACATAGGGCAACCGGCTTCGCAACCAAGTCCGACAGGTCGGCCTCTCCGCTTCAGGTTGGCCGCGATGGACCAATGTCAAAGAAACAGGCAAATCTACCGGATGTCCCGCTCCGAACGCCTGCTCGACCTGATCCAGTGCCTGCGCCGGCATCGCCGGCCCGTGAGCGGACAGGCGCTGGCCGATGAACTCGGGATTTCGATTCGCACACTCTACCGCGACATCGCCACGCTGCAGGGCCAGGGCGCGCCGATCGAGGGCGAGGCGGGTGTCGGTTATGTGCTCAAGCCCGGCTTCATGCTGCCGCCGCTGATGTTCAGCGACGAGGAGATCGAAGCCATCGTGCTCGGCTCGCGCTGGGTCGCCAAGCAGCCGGACCAGCGTCTCTCGGCCGCCGCTGCCAACGCGTTGGCCAAGATCGCGGCGGTCCTGCCGGACGATCTGCGCGAGGATCTCGACGCGAGCACACTGCTGGTCGGCCCTTCCGCCGCAGCCATCGAAAGCATCGATCTTGGTCTGGTGCGGCAGGCCATCCGCAACGAGCGCAAGCTTGGCTTTCTCTACCGCGACGCCGGCGGCGCTGCGTCCGAGCGTGTCGTGTGGCCATTTGCGCTGGGCTTCTTCGACAAGGTGCGGGTGGTGGTGGCGTGGTGCGAGATGCGGCACGGTTTCCGGCATTTTCGCGCCGATCGCATCGCCGAACTCCAAGCAACGGACACGCGCTATCCGCGTCGTCGCCAGGCGCTGCTCAAGGAATGGCGGGCAACGCTCGACAAGCCGCGTGGTTCGAGATGACTGCTGCCATAATCTGACAGTAGCCCATCTTATGGTCGCCAAGTCGAAGCACCGAACCTTGGAGAGCAGATATGGCCATCCCGAATTTCGTCATCCTCTATGTCGACCAGCCGCTTGAGAGCGGCGCCTTCTACAGCGCGCTGCTCGGCCGTGAGCCGGTTGAAAGTTCGCCGACCTTCGTGCTGTTCGTGCTCGATGCCGGCTTCAAGTTCGGCCTGTGGTCGCGCCATACGGTGGAGCCGGCAGCCGCCATGTCAGGCGGTGGCGCCGAAATCGTCTTTGCGCTGGATACGCCCGATGCGGTCGATGCCACCCATGCCGACTGGTCCGGGCGCGGGCTGACAATTCTGCAGACGCCAACCGACATGGATTTCGGCCGTACTTTTGTCGCGCTCGATCCCGACAATCATCGCCTGCGCGTCTATTGGCTGTCCGATGGCGAACAGGCCAATGGTGACCAGAAATGAGCGCGTACTGGATCGCGGTGGCATCGGCCGAACATGTCCGGCGGGGTCGCGCAGCCGGCTTCATGCAGGTCAACCACGGCAAGGCGGCACCGCTGCGTCGCGTCAAGCCAGGCGATGGCATCGTCTACTACTCGCCGAACACTGTTTTGGGCGAGAAAGATGGCCTGCGGGCCTTCACCGCGATCGGCATCGTGCGGGAAGGCGAGCCCTATCAGGGCGATATGGGCGCCGGCTTCACGCCCTTCCGCCGCGATGTGGCGTGGGCCAAGGCCGAGGAAGCGCCGATCAAGCCGCTGCTCGACAGGCTGGACTTCACCATGGCCAAGTCGAACTGGGGTTATCAGCTTCGCTTTGGCCTTTTCGAAATCGGGGATCACGATTTTCGTGTGATCGCCGACGCGATGAGCGCCAAAATGGCTGTACCGGCGAACTAGGCCGTGAGCGCCTTGTAGACGGCAATGCCGGCGGCAAGATCCTCGAGCGCCGCGCCGACCGACTTGAACAGCGTGATCTCCCCAGCGCTCTCGCGACCCTTCTTCTGGCCGCGCGCTAATTCGTGCAGATCGGCGACGATGGTTTCCGGCTTCAGCACGCCGGAGGCCAGCGGTTGGACGATGTCGCCGGCTTCCTTGGTGGCGCCGGCGCGGGTGTCGACATAGACGCGGGCAAGCCTGATCGCGTCGTCGTCGCTCTCGCGCATCGTCGGCGTAAAGCCTCCGACCAGGTCGACATGGGTTCCCGGCCGCAACAATGCGCCCTTGATCAGCGGCGTCGTCGTGATCGTCGCCGAGGAGACGATGTCGGCCTGCCCAAGCTCGGCATCGAGATCGCTCGCCGCGCTGGCTGCAAAACCCTCGGCGCGCAGGTCGGCGGCGACTTTTTCGGCATTGGCCGGGGTGCGGTTCCAGATGCGGATGGTCTTGATCGGCCGTACGGCCGAGTGCGCC
>NZ_RZOL01000624.1:0-2303 GCF_004022985.1 Mesorhizobium sp. M7A.F.Ca.ET.027.02.1.1
CATCAACAGCCGCGGCGGAACTGATCGTGGAGCGAATGCTCGCCGCCATACGCAATTCAGGACCTCTGTGGATCGACGGGACGGACTTCCGTTGCACCGACGAGCCGAAGAATTGAGTTTCCGTCGCCGAGCGTGACGGAATGATAGAAGCCAGTGACCTGTGGGATGTCACAACCAGATGCTTCCGAACACTCCTCGAATGGCAAGCGGCATGATGATGCCTTTGAGGGACGCCCGAAAGGGCCAGGGACTGGCAGCGGCGACCGGTAGTTAGAAGGCAGTGCTTTACTGCACTTCGCCCGTGGTCTTGCCCGTCAGTCCCTTTTCATTGTTGCCTGTCGCTCTGGCCCATCAAGGGTACCCTTCGGCTACGCCCTTGACTGGCTATCGCTTGCGGCAACTTCGCAGGGAAGATGGTCGGCTAGGTTTGGTCAGGCTACCTCTTCACGCTTCACCTTTTCCACAATCAGGCAGACCATGCCGTCGTCCCTCGTGATGATCTCGATCTCGCAAGTGTCCAGCCCCAGATCTGCCGCTATGAATCTCGCAGAATCTCAATGGGTGACCGAAGTTGCCGAGCATAAGATCGGCAACCATTTCGGCCAACTCTGCCTCGGTCAAGACCGCACCCACTGGACATTGTCGTAGAAGGGGTTGCGCTCCAGTGGTACACCGCGCTCACGATGCGGACGCTGCTTTTTCACCGGGACTGCGAACACGGGCGCATCGCCAGCACTAACGTTGACCAGCAACTTCGCCTCTCGCTGCGCGACTTGGCGCGGCGTCTTACGCTCACGGGTGGCGGCACGGTCGACAGCGGCGGCAGTCATAACGTCGTCGCCGTGTTGGTCGACTATTTTCCACTGGGCGTTCATCCGGACACCGTGAGAACTAGGTTGTAGACCTTCGAGCCGTCGGTCAGCGTCTGCTCGACCATCTTAACGCCGCCGAATGGTTTCCATGCTCGTCCTCGACGTAGACCGTCGACAGGTCGATGCCTTCGAAACTCTCGCAGTCCTGCAAGACTTCCATCAGCGTGAGGGCCTCCTCAACGAGGGTCTTCTTTTCAATGACGGCGTTTGTGTTGGCATTCATCTTGCTCTCCATTCGTGTATATGATTGAAAGAGATAACGTGTATATGATAAACGGTCAATATCATATATACGAAAAGGTGGCGCTTGACCGAATATCATATACATGACACGCCTGCCCGCGTGGGACGAAAGAAGCAATGGACCGAACGAATCCAGCTACCGTTGGCCGAAGGCACGACGGCGAAGATCGATTCTCTTCTCGAGAAGGGCGAGGTCAGACTGGACGTGGTCCGTGAGGCGATCGACCGCGAGATCGTCCGGCGTCAGCGAGATCGGAAGCGTCTCAAAGAGGATGACACGGGGGCCAAATAAATAGAGAAGGGCCGCCCACAGCAGTAAATGCTCGCCGGCGCCGGTAGTGCCGTGTTTCGCAGTCGCCTCGAGGTCTTGGGGCGGCGTCACGTTTCCCGAAGCTGACATGGCCGGGAAAGCAGTTTCACGGTCGAGCGCAGTGATCTCGGCGAAGGTTGGCGTGGACGCTGTAGCCGGCTAGCTTGTCCGCGGAGTTAGGGAGAGAGCCGGCAGCCAGCGCCACCCGTTCGTCGGGACGGTCGTGGAACTGGATGTAGAGGAGAGAGGTCTCCGGAGCTCCTGCTTCCCAAGGGCACGGGATCGTAGGACCAGCTCTCGACGATCTACGCGCCCCGAACGCGACCGCGCCTCCAACGGCCCACGCTCGCCGCTTACCTGCTGCAAATTGCCATGCTTAGCGGCCCTCGCCCTCAGCGGGTTCTAAGCCGCGGAACGTCTGGAATGACATCGCGAAGGAATCATAACCGACAGCCTCGATGGCGTCGAAAACCAACAACTGCTATCGGGTTTGTCAAGTTCGCTACACGACCCGCGCTAGAACGGATGTCCTGCTGTACGCAATTTAACCATTGAAAGCTTTGCGGATAAATTGTGCCGACGCTCTATGGGCGCAGTTAACACGATTGTTGAAGCTCCAAGTCACGACCTCGACAAAGACTAGAGGTATTTGAAATGGGGCATCGGACAGCGGAACCCCCATTGGACGAGAAGTTGACATTGAAGACGATGAAGGAAAAGGACATCGCGGCGTTCGTGCAAGCAGTTGTCGATATTGGCTGCGAGATACACGCGATTGGCCACTGGGGATACGTCTTTGGTGATGGCGATTTAACGCCTGCACAACAGAGGGCCATCGTGCCACAGCTGCGTTGGATTGCCGAGACCTACGGCAAACG
>NZ_RZOL01000625.1:0-2299 GCF_004022985.1 Mesorhizobium sp. M7A.F.Ca.ET.027.02.1.1
GTATAGCCTTTGGCCGCCGCAAATCATTCCAGGGCACGATAGCATTTCGATGCATGCCCTGTTGAAAATGAATAATTAAATGATCCAGTTTGGATGGCCTGGTCATCCGACTTATGAAATTGCCGTGTAACGCCTCCTCCGGAGGAACAACCCTGTCCTCTTCGCCTGCGGCAGGCAGGCCCTGCAATCGTTGCCCCCCTACAATTTCGAGTGACCTGGTTCAGATCGACCAGAAGCGAAACCTCGACGCCGCTGCTTCAAAAGCGTGGATGATTTCCCGGCTATTACGATATTAGGCGGCTCCGCAGTTCACGCATTTGCCGATTACAAAACGGGCCGCAATGGGCCCTGCGGAGTCGGAGAGGACCCAACCTCTATCCCTGTTCGATCTGGAAAAGGGGCCGGGTAATACCTCGCACTCTGAAGCCGGGACCGCCAAAAGCGGCACCATGCCCCAGCCGTCGCAAAACGCTTGAGCCATGAGGGGCCATCCTATCTTCATTGACCATTATAATGACGATCGATCCGTGATATTATAATGATCAACATCGAAATAGGAGGCTTGCTGTTATGTTGATGAGGTTCGCGTTCGCAATCTTCGCCGGCGGTGTGCTCGCTTTCTTCGCCCTGCCCGATCAGGAAGCCGGCCTTCGCATGCTCAGCTTTTCCACTGCTTTCTTGATCCTGTCCCTCGCCGCCGTCTGTGTCATCGCGTTTCTGACGCGCAAACTCGGACGTTATCGCTCGTCGTTACAGCCGTCGCGCTGTGATGACGATCCCCCTTTGCATGACGCTGCAAAGTTCGAGCGGTCCGCCTGGTCGACATCCGGCGTCAACCCCAAGGATCCGAACCTCATGTGGCAGTACTGCCTCAACGATCGGCGCCTTGGCCGCTTCAAACTCTAACAGTCCCAGCCGCGCCAGGAACCGCTCAATCACGCGCACAGAACCGTCCGCCTGTTCAGGTTTGCGATCTGCCTGATATGTAACGCAGATGATTGCACGCTTTTGCATGTTAGGCCCGCGTCGTCCATCAGCGTCGCTTTGTTCGGAGGGAGCGATGGCGGTGGAATGGACGATCGCCCTGACGCGGCGACGGCCCAGGCTTAACCACGTCAATCCATGGATGCATCGTTGAAGCCAATTGGGGTTGAATGAGATATCGAGTCAATGATTTAATCATAGGGTGCACGATCTAAAGTCGGATGGCATCCTTATGAGTGACTTTGCTATTCTGGGTCGCACGGTTGGCCCACAGCATCCGGAAATTCAGACGCTCTTGCGTCAGGCGCGGGACAAGCAGGCCCGCGTCTTGTGTTTGTGTCGCCATCCCGGAGTACCGATGTACATTGCCGCGGTCGGCGAGGAATTGATCGTCAAGCGCATGCCGAACACCGGCAAGGACCATGCGGTAGACTGTGATCGCTATGAACTGCCCCTTGCCCTGTCGGGAAAGGCGGAGGTCCTGGGTCAAGCGATCATTGAGGATCCTGCATCGGAGGCCGCGCGGCTTAAGCTGGCCTTTGCACTGACACAAGGCAAGGCGCGGCAGGGGTCATCCGGCGAGGGGATTTCGCACCACACCGTGAAAGCCGATCCGAAGAAGCTCACGCTGCGAGGCTTGCTTGACTATCTCTGGGAAGAGGCGGCGCTGACATTAATGGCGCCCGGCTTTGTGGGAAAAAGAAATTGGGGGTTGGTTCGGAAATTTCTTTCGGGCGCGGCCGATGCAAAGTCGAGCCAGAAGTTCCAGTTGCGCGAGCTGCTGTTTTTGCCGGCAATGTACTCGCCTGAGCACAAGGATCGCCTGGCAGCGGATCGGGAGCGGGCTTTTGCGGCGGCAGCTAAGGCGAAGCACAAGAAGATCGTGATCGGAATGGTGAAATCGCTGGATCCCGCCCGGTTTGGTGGCAAGCTGTCGATCAAGCATATGCCCGATGCGCCGCTCTTCCTGGATGAGAAAATGTTCAAGGCTATGCCGAAGCGCTTTGCAGCGGAATTCGACCTGTGGCGACTGCACGAAAGTTCGCACCTGGTCACGATCGCGACGGTCATGCAGATGCCATCCGGCATTCTGTCGATCGACGAAATCGGCTTTATGAACGTGACGGAGACTTGGGTTCCGTTTCAGCACAACGACGAAAAGGAATTGATCGAGGTCCTGACCGCGGAGCATCGGCGGTTTGTGAAAACGTTGCGCTACAACGTCCTGCCGGCGGCGCCGATGGCGTTCGGTCTTCTGACCGACGTTGACCAGCAGGGAACCGCGCTTTTTGTCGTACCGCACGATGCCAAGGAG
>NZ_RZOL01000626.1:0-2297 GCF_004022985.1 Mesorhizobium sp. M7A.F.Ca.ET.027.02.1.1
CGCGCCGGGCTGACCGCCTCCCGGCCTCCCCGCTAAGGCTCGCCGCTCAAGTCCCCGCCGTATACGCCGCGATCGCCGCCATGTTGACGATGTCCGAGTCCTTGGCGTTCAGCGACACGATCTGAACCGGCTTGTTCAGCCCCACCAGCAGCGGGCCGATCACGGTCGAGCCGCCGAGTTCCTGCAGCATCTTGGTCGAGATCGAGGCCGAGTGGAACGCCGGCATGATCAGCACATTGGCCGGGCCGGTCAGCCTTATGAACGGATATTGCGCCATGGCCCGCGCATTGAGCGCCACGTCGGCGGCCATTTCGCCGTCATATTCGAAATCGACGCGGCGCTTGTCGAGGATACGCACGGCTTCCTGGACGCGTTCGGAGCGTTCGCCCTGCGGATGGCCGAAGGTCGAATAGGCGAGCATGGCAAGCCTCGGCTCATAACCCATGCGGCGGGCAAAGCCGGCTGCCTCCTCGGCGATGTCGGCGATCTGCTCGGCATTCGGCATATCGTGCACGGCAGTGTCGGCGACCAGCACGGTCTTGCCTCGCGCCAGCACGATCGAGACGCCGATGACGCGGTGGCCGGGCTTGGCGTCGATGACGCGGCGGATGTCGTCGAGCGCGGTCGAATAGTTGCGGGTGACACCGGTGACGATGCCGTCGGCGTCCCCCAGCGCCACCATGCAGGCGGCAAAATGGTTGCGATCGTTGTTGATCAGGCGCTGGCAGTCGCGGAACAGGAAGCCTTTGCGCTGCATGCGCTCGTAGAGATAGTCGGTATAGATGCCGTTGCGGCGCGACAGCCTGGCATTGATGATCTCGATGCCTTGCTTGTTGAGGTCGATGCCGGCGTGCTTGGCGTTTTCCTTGATGACGTCGTCGCGTCCGAGCAGGATGGCGGTGCCGAGCCGCTGGTTCACATAAGAGACGGCGGCGCGCATGACCTGTTCCTCCTCGCCCTCGGCGAAGACGATGCGCTTGGGCTGGCGGCGCACGCGGTCGTAGATGCGCTGCAGGGTCGAAGCGATCGGGTCGCGGCGGGCCGACAGCTCCTGCGCGTAACGGTCGAGATCGAGGATCGGCTTGCGGGCGACGCCTGAATCCATCGCCGCCTTGGCGACCGCGATCGGAATGGCCGAGATCAGGCGCGGGTCGAACGGCACCGGGATGATGTAGTTGGGGCCGAATTTCGGCCGGTTGCCCTGATAGGCGGCGGCGACATCGTCGGGCACATCCTGGCGTGCCAATGCCGCCAGCGCCTGCGCGGCGGCGATCTTCATGTCGTCATTGATGGTGGTTGCCCTGACATCCAGCGCACCGCGGAAGATATAGGGAAAGCCGAGCACGTTGTTGACCTGGTTGGGGTAATCAGAGCGACCGGTGGCCATGATGGCGTCGGTGCGGATCTCCGCCACTTCCTCCGGCGTGATTTCCGGATCGGGATTGGCCATGGCGAAGATGATCGGGTTCTTGGCCATCGACTGCACCATGGCGGTGGTCAGCGCGCCCTTGGCGGAGAGGCCGAGGAAGACATCGGCGCCATCGAGTGCCTCGGCGAGGCTGCGCGCCTCGGTCTTGACCGCATGCGCCGATTTCCACTGGTTAATGCCTTCGGTGCGGCCCTGGAAAACGACGCCCTTGGTGTCGCACAGGATGATGTTTTCCGGCGCAAAGCCCATCGCCTTCATCAGCTCGATGCAGGCGATGCCGGCCGCACCGGCGCCGTTGCAGACCATTTTTGTGGTCTTCATGTCGCGACCGGTGATTTCCAGCGCGTTGATCAGGCCGGCCGCCGAGATGATGGCGGTGCCGTGCTGGTCGTCGTGAAAGACGGGAATGTCCATCAATTCGCGCAGGCGCTGCTCGATGATGAAGCATTCCGGCGCCTTGATGTCCTCGAGATTGATGCCGCCGAAAGAGGGCCCGAGGAACCGCACGCAGTTGATGAACTCGTCGGCGTCCTCGGTGTCGACCTCGAGATCGATGGAATCGACATCGGCGAAGCGCTTGAACAGCACCGCCTTTCCCTCCATCACCGGCTTGGAGGCCAGCGCGCCGAGATTGCCTAGACCGAGGATAGCCGTGCCGTTGGAGATGACGGCGACCATGTTGCCGCGCGTCGTGTAGTCGAAGGCGCGGCTGGGGTCCTCGGCGATGGCCAGAACCGGAACCGCGACACCAGGCGAATAGGCGAGGCTGAGGTCGCGTTGTGTCGCCATCGGCTTGGTGGCGACGACCTCCAGCTTGCCCGGCCGACCCATGGCGTGGAACTCGAGCGCTTCCTGCGCACTGACGGAC
>NZ_RZOL01000627.1:0-2288 GCF_004022985.1 Mesorhizobium sp. M7A.F.Ca.ET.027.02.1.1
CATTGACGTTGAAGGGACCGCGCACGCGGTTGATGGCGTCGACGATATGCATCGGCGCATACATCCAGCCGATCCGCGCGCCACCGAGACCGATCTTGGAGAAGGTACGGGTCATCACCACGTTCTCGGTGCTGCCGACCAGCTCGATGCCGGCCTCGTAGTCGTTGCGGCGGACATATTCGGCATAGGCCGCGTCGAGCACCAGAAGCACGTGCCTGGGCAGGCCGGCATGCAGCCGGCGCACCTCCTGGAACGGCACATAGGTGCCGGTCGGGTTGTTGGGATTGGCGAGGAACACGATCTTGGTGCGCGGCGTGACCGCGGCCAGGATGGCGTCGATGTCGGCGCGCTCATCTCTTTCCTTGATCGTCACCGGAACGGCACCCGCCGACTGGATGTAGATCTTGTAGACCATGAAGGCGTGTTCGGTGATGACGGCCTCGTCGCCGGGCGCCAGATAGGTCTGCGCCAGCAGGCCGAGAATCTCGTCGGAACCGTTGGAACAGATGATGTTCTGAGGGTTGAGGCCATGCACCTCGGCGATCGCTTCGCGCAGCCGCCTGGCGGTGCCGTCGGGATAGATGTCGAGCTTGCCGGCAATCTCGCGCGCGGCTTCGATCGCTTTCGGCGAGGGCCCTAGCGGATTCTCGTTTGATGACAGCTTGTGGACCTTGGCGACGCCGGCGGGCGCCGTGCTCTTGCCCGGCACATAGGCGTCGATGTCCATGATGCCCGCACGCGGGGTTGGACGTGCCTGGTCCGGTGTCTGGCTCATGTCGCAAAATCCGTCGAGAACGCTTCCTGAGGGAAGCCGCAGCGGAAATACAAGCCGTGGCCTGCAATGTCGAGAGGCGACAGCCATCGCCCAGGGCTGGCCGTTGACGACGGCGCGCCACAGCCCTAGAAGGGGTGCGAACTTCCGTGGTGATTTGGCCGGTCGGCTTGCAGCCACGTTAAACAACTTGCTAAAGGGCCGTTTGCATCCTGTAACCGGCTTTGCGACCGCAATGCCGGTTTTTTGTTGTCCGCGCCGGCCGGACACCCGTATCGGCATCGACTTTCGACAAGCGCGATGCGTGGGCTCAAAGTGTGAGATGGATGTCATGGCCGTTCTGCGTGCCCGCAAAACCAACAACGAGGTCGACCAGCCGTCGAGCCCGGTTTTGCGTTTTGGATCCGACAAGCCGCTCAAGCTGGACGCCGGCACGCTGCTTTCACCGTTCCAGATCGCCTACCAGACCTACGGCACGCTGAACGATGCCCGCTCCAACGCCATCCTCGTCTGCCATGCACTGACCGGAGACCAGCACGTCGCCAGCACCAATCCGGTGACCGGCAAGCCTGGCTGGTGGGAAGTGCTGATCGGCCCCGGCAAGATCATCGACACCAATCGCTTCTTCGTCATCTGCTCCAACGTCATCGGCGGTTGCCTTGGGTCCACCGGTCCGGCCTCGACCAACCCCGCCACCGGCAAGCCCTATGGGCTTGACCTGCCCATTATCACCATTCGCGACATGGTGCGGGCGCAGCAGATGCTGATCGACCATTTCGGCATCGAAAAATTGTTCTGCGTGCTCGGTGGCTCGATGGGCGGCATGCAGGTGCTGGAATGGGCGTCGAGCTATCCGGAGCGCGTCTTCTCGGCGCTGCCGATCGCCACCGGCGCGCGCCATTCCTCGCAGAACATCGCCTTTCATGAGGTTGGCCGCCAGGCTGTCATGGCCGATCCGGACTGGCATGGCGGCAAATATTTCGAGCACGGCAAACGCCCGGAAAAGGGCCTGGCGGTAGCGCGCATGGCCGCCCACATCACCTACCTGTCGGAAGCCGCCCTGCACCGCAAGTTCGGCCGCAATCTGCAGGATCGCGAAGCGCTGACCTTCGGCTTTGACGCCGACTTCCAGATCGAAAGCTATCTGCGCCACCAGGGCATGACCTTCGTCGATCGCTTCGACGCCAATTCCTATCTCTACATGACGCGGTCGATGGACTATTTCGACCTTGCCGCCGACCATGGCGGCCGGTTGGCCGATGCTTTCGCCGGCACGAAAACCCGCTTCTGCCTGGTGTCGTTCACCTCGGACTGGCTGTTTCCGACCGAGGAGAGCCGCTCGATCGTGCATGCGCTCAACGCCGCCGGAGCATCGGTATCCTTCGTCGAGATCGAGACCGACCGCGGCCACGACGCATTCCTGCTCGACGAGCCGGAACTGTTTGCCGCCATCAACGGCTTCATCGGCTCGGCCGCCAGGGCGAGAGGGCTGGGCCTATGAGCGTCAACCGCGACC
>NZ_RZOL01000628.1:0-2286 GCF_004022985.1 Mesorhizobium sp. M7A.F.Ca.ET.027.02.1.1
CCAATGCGCTGTGCGCGCAGATGAAGGTCGAGTGCGAGATCGTCACCCAGGACTGGGACGGCATCATTCCCGCTTTGCAGGCGAAGAAGTTCGACGCCATCATCGCCTCGATGAGCATCACCGAGGAGCGCAAGAAGCAGGTCGCCTTCACCAACAAATATTACACGACACCGCTCGCTTTGGTGGCGCCGAAGGACAGCGATCTCACCTCGACCGAACCACCGGCACTGGCCGGCAAGACGGTCGGCGCCCAGGCTTCGACCACGCAGGCCGACTATGCCCAGAATGAGTATGGCAAGGCAGGCGCGGAGGCAAAGCTCTATCCCACCCAGGAAGAGGCGATCACCGACCTGACCAACGGTCGTCTTGACGCCGTGATCTCGGACAAGTTCGTCCTGATGGACTGGCTGAAGAAGGCAAGCGACGGCTGCTGCAAGCTGGTCGGCGACGTCAAGGGCACCGAAACGCAAGCCGGCATTGCCGTGCGCCTGGAAGACACGACCCTGCGCGACAAGCTCAACGCAGCCATCGACGCGATCGTCGCCGACGGCACCTACAAGAAGATTCAGGCCAAATATTTCGACTTCGATATTTATTGAGGCTGGGCGCTTCTCCCCTTCTCCCCTTGTGGGAGAAGGTGTCGCCGAAGGCGACGGATGAGGGGTGTTCCAGGGAACGCCAACGTCTTATTTCGCTGGAACACCCCTCATCCGTCTCGGCGCTAACGCGCCGATCCACCTTCTCCCACAAGGGGAGAAGGAAAAAGGCGCTACCTCAAAGCGCCTTCACCGCCACCTTCACCGGCTGTTCGATCTCGAGCGGATTGCGCAGCGGCAGGCCGAAGTCCCCGGCCTCGATCTCGAACACATCGCCGGCCTCAGTCCTGATGCCGTCTGCGAAAGAGAGCGTGGCCGTGCCGAACATATGCACATGCACGTCGCCCGGCTGGCGGAAGGCCGCGTATTTGAAATGGTGATGTTCGAGATTGGCGATGGTGTGCGACATGTTCGCTTCGCCGGACAGGAACGGCTTTTCCCACAGCACCTCGCTGCTGCGCACGATGCGCGAGGTGCCGCGGATATCGGGCGGCAGGTCGCCGATCAGGATTTCCGGACCGAACGAGGCGTTGCGCAACTTGGAATGGGCGAGGAACAGATAGTTCACGCGCTCGGTGACGTGGTCGGAAAACTCATTCGACAGCGTGAAGCCGACGCGGAAAGGTGCGCCGTCGTCGCCGATGACATAGATGCCGGCCACCTCGGGCTCTTCGCCGGCGTCCTTGGCAAAGGCCGGTGACAGAAGTGCGGCACCTGGCGCCACCGCCATCGTGCCGTTGCCTTTGTAGAACCATTCCGGCTGCACGCCGATCTGGCCATTCGCCGGCTTGCCGCCCTCCAGCCCCATGCGAAACATCTTCATGGAATCGGTGAGCTGCTCCTCGCCGTCGGCGCTCAGCTTCTTGTGCATGGAATCGCGCGTCGCGGCGGAGCCGAGATGCGTCAGCCCGGTGCCGGTCAGGTGCAGATGCGCCGGATCAGGGTGATTGATCGGCGACAGCAGCCGCCCCTTCTTGTAAGCGGCCTCGAGATCGACCGTCTCGCCAAGCCCCTTGCGTTCGATCAGCGCGACGAGGCCGACGCCGGTGCGGGCGGCCTCCATCGCCAGCGAATAGACGCTGCGGGCGCCATTGATGATCCGGGTCTTGCCGCCATTGCGGGCGACGACGCGGATGGTCTCGGCGTCGTCGAGGATCTGGGAGATCAGCATGATGAATCCTCTCTCATTTGCCTTGGCAGGACTGCCAAAACGGCAGACCTTACTCAGCGCGGCCGGGACCTCGTCCATGCCACGGTTTAAATTCTCAGTTCGGATTGCGCTCGCGGGCCTGGTCCCTCAGGGACTTCTGTTACCGGCGGGTTGCCGGCAGCGCCGCGATCGTATGCCTCCTGCTTGCCTCGCCTAGAGCAGTTCACCGTTTCACGGAAACGGCGAACCGCTCTAACTCATTGTCTTGGCGCAATTCCAGGCGGAAAACCGTTTCACATTTTCCTGGAATTGCTCTTAAGCCCGTTCAAGCCTTGTTCTTGTTGTAGACGTCGAAGATCACGGCACCGAGCAGCACCAGGCCTTTGACCACCTGCTGCCAGTCGACGTTGACGCCCATGATCGACATGCCGTTGTTCATCACGCCCATGATGAAGCCGCCGACCACCGCGCCGATGACCTGACCGACGCCGCCCATCGCCGAGGCGCCGCCGATGAAGACGGCGGCGATGACGTCGAGCT
>NZ_RZOL01000629.1:0-2286 GCF_004022985.1 Mesorhizobium sp. M7A.F.Ca.ET.027.02.1.1
CCGCCTGTTCGAGGCGGTCGAGAAAAAACTCGGCGGGCTCGATGCGTTGATCAACAATGCCGGCATTGCCGGGCCGACCGGCGGTGTCGACGAGATCGACCCTTCCGACTGGCGGCGCTGCATCGACATCTGCCTGACCGGCCAGTTCCTGTGCGCTCGGCGCGCCGTGCCGCTGATCAAGGCGGCGGGCGGTGGTTCGATCGTCTCGATGTCGTCTGCCGCCGGCCGCCATGGCTACGCCTTCCGCACACCCTATTCGGCGGCCAAGTTCGGTGTCATCGGTTTCACGCAGAGTCTCGCCAAGGAGCTCGGACCGCACGCCATCAGGGTCAACGCCATCCTGCCCGGCATCATCGAGGGGCCCCGCATCGAAGGTGTTATCTCGGCGCGCGCCAAGCAGGTCGGTATCAGCCACGAGGAGATGACCGGACGCTATCTGCAGAACATCTCGCTGCGCCGCATGACCAGCCCCTATGATGTGGCGTCGATGGTCGCCTTCCTGCTCTCCGATGCGGGGATCAACATTTCCGGCCAGTCGCTCGGCGTCGACGGCAACGTCGAAACACTTTGAGGAACAAGCCATGGCCAATGTCGCGATCGTCGGAAGCGGGTTTATCGGGCGGGCCTGGGCAATCAGCTTTGCCCGCGCCGGCCATGATGTGCGGATGTGGGACCAGTTGCCCACTGCCACGGGTGGCGCCCGCGACTACATTGCCGGCGTGCTCGGTGATCTCGCCGCGAACGATCTTCTGCGGGGACAGCAAGCCGGTGACGTGCTTGACCGTATTTCCGTTGTCGCCGAGCTTGAAGAGGCCTTGGCGGGTGCCGTTCATATCCAGGAGAACACACCCGAAGACCTCGAGGTGAAGCGGGAGGTGTTTGCCCTGATCGACAGGCTTGCCGATCCGCGGACAGTCATCGCCAGTTCCACCTCGGCGCTGTTGCCGTCGAAATTCACCGACCATCTGCAAGGGCGGCAGCGCTGCTTGGTCGTGCATCCGATCAACCCGCCCTATCTCATTCCGGCGGCCGAAATCGTGCCGGCGCCATGGACGTCCGCCGAGACGGTCGAGACAACCCGCGCCTTCCTCATGGACGCCGGTCATGCGCCCCTGGTGATGAAGCGCGAACTCGACGGCTTCATCATGAACCGCCTGCAAGGCGCATTGCTGGAGGAGGCTTTCCGGCTTGTCGCCGACGGCTACGCCAGCGTCGAGGATGTCGATATAGGTATCCGTGACGGACTGGCGCTGCGCTGGTCGTTCATGGGCCCGTTCGAGACCATCGATCTCAATGCACCCGGTGGCGTGCGCGACTATGTCGAGCGCTATCAGGGCATCTATTCCAACATTTTTCCCCAGACGCAGCGGCGCGTCGACTGGGCGGGTGAGGTGATGAAAACCATCGAAGCCGACCGCCGCGAACGCCTGCCGCGCGAAAACCTCGGCGAGCGGCAGGTGTGGCGTGACCGCCGGCTGATGGCACTGGCGGCGCACAAGAAAAAATCGGACCAGGAGTACGGACAATGATCGAAACGAGCCGCAAGCCGGGGCCTGCACAGACCAAGGGCAAGGTCATCATCACCTGCGCGGTGACAGGTGCCATCCACACGCCGACGATGTCGCCTTATCTGCCGATCACGCCAGACCAGATCGCCTCGGAGGCGATCGCGGCTGCCGAAGCCGGTGCCGCAATCCTGCATCTGCATGCGCGCGATCCGGAAACCGGCAAGCCCGACCAGACGCCGGAGGCCTTCGCTCGCTTCCTGCCGCGCGTCAAGCAAGGCACCAACGCCGCCATCAACATCACCACCGGTGGCAGCCCGTACATGAAGGTCGAGGAGCGCGTGCGCCCGGCCGCCCAGTTCAAACCGGAAGTCGCCTCGCTCAATATGGGCTCGATCAATTTCGGGCTCTATCACCTCGCCGACAAATACGAGACCTTCAAATTCGACTGGGAAAAGCCGCATCTGGAAGCGACCCGCGACCTCGTCTTTCGCAACTCGTTCAAGGACATCGAGTACATCCTGGCGACCTGCTACGACAACGGCACGCGCTTCGAGTTCGAGTGCTACGACATCGCCCATCTCTACAACCTCTCGCACTTCGCCGACCGCGGGCTGGTGAAGCCGCCTTTCTTCGTGCAGTCGGTGTTCGGACTGCTCGGCGGCATCGGCACCCATCCCGAAGACGTCGCCCATATGAAGCGCACTGCCGACCGGCTGTTCGGCGACCAGTTCCGCTGGTCGGTTCTCGGCGCTGGCGCCAGCCAGCTGCGCATAGCCTG
>NZ_RZOL01000062.1:0-21769 GCF_004022985.1 Mesorhizobium sp. M7A.F.Ca.ET.027.02.1.1
ATTCATGACGGCTGTAGTACGTTCCCGTGCCAGAGCCTGTGCCGTCTCGGTTGCGGCCTGCTCGGCACGCTCTTTCGCTGAGACTGCTTTGGCTCGCTCCAGTTCAGCCGCCTGGCGCTCGACGCGAGCTTCTTTCAGCTCCTCAACGGCCGCTGCTGCTGCAGCGCGTTCTTGTGCGAGCGTTCGCTCCGTGTCAGCTGCGGTCCGCTCCACTTGTTGTCTCGCTGTGACCGCGTCGGTCCGTTCCTGCTCAGCCGCGGCCGTACGCTTCATGAGTGCGGCATTGGCCAGTTTCGCTTCGGCGAGATCGCCACGAAGCAGCTCCGCCTTCCGGCGTTCGTCGTCGAGCATGCCGCTCGCCTGCCCCAGTGAAGCCTTGGCCGTGGCGCGATCCTCGGCGGCCTGGGTCTCAAGCTGTTCAATTTGGACGCGCGCTTGCGATAAATCGCGCGCCTGCCTTTGGGCCTGCTCCTGCTCGAGATGAGCAGCGGGCATCTCCTCAAGGACATAGCTGGTGGCCTCGCTCAGCATCGTGCGGGCATCTCCCGCAATGCGCCGCAACGCGTCAAGAGTGCGGGCCGCCGCGAGTTCATTGCGCAACCGCTCCTCGCGCGCGTCATCGGCAGCTGCCATGCTTGCCCTCAGCGTGTGGATCTGCTTGCTCGCCTCGAGGAGCGCTCCCTGCAGAGCGGCGCTCCTGGCACGCTCGCCTTCCGCCGCCCGGTGTTCCTGGTCGGCCAATTGTCTCGCAGCGGCAGACTGAGCACGATCCGTCCCGTCTTGCGCCTGGTTAGCCGTGAGATCCGGGCCAAGCAATTCGGCACTCGCCTGAAGTTTCAACGGGCGCGAAAGGTCTCGATGGGCCTGGTCTTGGGTTTGCGAGATGGCTGAAGCGCTTTCGACCCAGATTTGTCTCGTCATCGCATAGCCAATCGGCGCGGCCAGACAAATGGCGGCGAGACCCAAACGCGATACAAGAACGATCGGCCTGCGAACGACAGGGTTTGAGGCAGGCGCCATGGCCGGGTCGGGATCTCCCATCTGAGCTGTGAAATTCAAACCGCGATCCGCAGCATAGGCCAACGGAGCAATTTTTGGCGGTGAAGCTCTATGGCGCAATTGGTCCCATGCCGACCCGCAAATCCGCTTCCCATATTCCGCGATCGCGCTGATGGATGCTGCAAGCCGGCCAGACTGCACACTGTTCGGTGCAGGAGCACCGGTCACCAACGAGCTCCCGCTGGGTTCGGATGTCGCGGCGAAATGCTCGATTCGCACTCCGAACCGAGAGTAGTTGGTATTTTGAGCCCGAACATCCAGGCCGACCGCATGCAAGGGGTTGGCAGCCTTGGAAGAAGCAGGTCCGGCGACAAGTCCGGCCGGGCTTTCCCATTCCCAAGAAGCCTCGTCGGCGATACCGGATCTGCCTTCGTCAAACGCTGCAAGGCGGCTCCGTCGCACCGCGGCAAGGATACGCCGGAGCACAAGATAGGCGCCTACCGATGCAAGCGTCACTACCGCGCTCAGAATGGTCAAATTTACGTCGTTTGCATACATTTCGGCAAGATAATTTGGCATTGCCGTGCCCGTGCGTTCTGGGGTGTATCGTCAAGTTCGTAAAGCGATGCCTGGTCATCCGCCTTGGTATTGGCCAAGGCCTTACCGCCCTCGAAACGTCGCTTTCATCGGGATCCTTCTGGTACTTGCGAATTGTTGCGGATGGGGCGCCGGTCGCGTGCTGATAGATCGCCGCGGTTTATATTCGTTGGCGGGCAATGGCCGACCAAGGACACATGCGGGGCCCTGAGACGCCGATTTGCGCCTCTGCATATCAACCTCGCGAGAGTTCGCCGGTGCGGACAATTCGCCACTTCCCGGCTCTTGACTGTCCATCATGAACTTTAAGCTAGGTCACAGCGCACCACGGTCAACCATCACCTCGCAATGATCCTGCCGGCAGCCTTCGGCCAGACAAAAGGGCCATTGTAGTGCCCGCTCTTCGTAGCGAAGCTGGATTGTTCGGCGATGCATTCCCGCCGAGCTTAGAATTCGTTGCACTGTTTCGCGAAAAGTACGACGTCAGTTGCTAAGCTGGTGAAAGCGTGGTGATCCCGACAGGAATCGAACCTGTGACCTACAGATTAGGAATTTGTCAGACGGCCTTTCCTGTTGTTTCCCAATGCCGGTCGTTGTACAATTTCGACGGTTCTAACATATTCAAGTTGTTGTGGTTTTCGTACGGCGCGGCTATCATAGCGTAGGCAAACCGACAAATCAAATCCGATGCAATCACCGTACTAATGCCGTACTAAATCTCATGACAGACCTTCGACTCCCCCTTACCGACCGCGCCGTTGCAAGCCTCCAGCAGGCGTCTTCGGGCCAATATTTTGCTCGGGACACCGACCTGCAGGGCTTCATGGTGCTCGTGGGCAAACGGAAGAAAACATTCGTCGTCCAGGGTGATCGAATGAAGGCGGGCAAGCGTCTTTCCGTCCGGATGAAGGTAGCCGAAGTTGGAGAACTCACAACGCGCGCGGCGCGGGCGAAGGCCAAGGACATTCTCGGCAAGATCGCCAACGGCGTGGACCCTCGCGCGTCGACGCGCAAGCGGGACGGCGAAGCTGCAGCGGCTGATTTGCCTTCGATTGCGAACCCCACGCTTCGCATTGCCTGGGAGCGCTATCGCGACGGGCATATGAAGAACAAAGGCCGAAGCGATGGGACGATCAACAACTATCGTGATCACATCGAGCGACTACTGGCCGATTGGCTTGACGAACCCCTTTCCAAGCTGGGCAACGATCCTTCCCTCGTGACTGTGCGGCACGGAAAGCTCACCAAGGAGAACGGCGCCTACATTGCCAATGGGTGCATGCGAACGCTGCGCGCCGTCTACAATCATGCTCGTAAGGCTGCCCGCACGCTGCCTGCGGACAACCCGGTCTCAGCCATAGACTGGAACGCCGAACATCGGCGCGACACCGCGCTCGGGCTTTCGGATCTCAAAGAATGGTTCACCCAGCTCGCGGCCTTGAAGAATCCAGTTCGTCGAGAACTCCATCTGTTCATGCTGCTGTGAGGCCATCGCCCTGAGGCGATCAGGAAGGCGAGGGTCGAGCATGTCGATTTTCGCGCGCGTGTCCTGCACATACCCAGGCCGAAGGGTGGCGAGGTCAAGGCCTTCGACATACCGCTTTCGAACGCCATGGTCCGCTGCCTGGTTCGAGTGATGCGTATTGGCCGGGCGCTCTACGCCAAGCAATCGCGTGACTGGCTGTTCCCGGCCGAGAGCGAAAGCGGTCACATCATCGAGCATAAAGAGAAACGCAGCGATCTGTCGAAATGGGGGAATGACCTGCGGCAGACTTTCCGCACGATCGCGCAAACCGCGGGCATTGCGGAGCTTGATGTGCATCTTCTGATGAACCACTCGATCCCGGGCGTTAACGCAGGCTACATCACACGCAACAAGTTGCTGAGCGACCATCTGCGCCAGCAGCAAGAGGCCATCTCACGCCGAATGCTCGAAGCTGGCCGTTCGATACGAAGAGAAACGACGGATCGTGCATGTGCCTGGCCCGCACTTCCGAGCCGGCGAATACTTTCTGATCTGCTGAGCAGAAAGGACTAATTTAGCTTCATACGTGTCGGGGGTTCGAGGGGAGAGCGCTACATCGCAAGACCCACTATTGAGGGGGCGCTCTTTTGCTATCGTAAGCAAGCGTGACGGCAAGTCGGGATCGGCCTCACGAGGTTGAAAACCACGACTCGTCGCAATGATGGTAGGGGCATACAAATAAACGAAATCAAATAGTTATAAGAGCCCGTGTACAATAACTGCACACGAAAGTTCTCCTTCTCTTCCATCTCCGTTTTTGCGATGGGGTGGCCGAGAGGCCTCCTAGACCTGCGACCGTCCGGCACAACGCTAAAGAAGACCTGCACAGCAGCGCGGTCCAGACGGACCTCGCTGCTGTGACGGCGCCGCCGGAGTGATCAGAAGAAGCCGAGTTTCTTCGGGCTGTAGCTGACCAGCATATTCTTGGTCTGCTGATAGTGGTCGAGCATCATCTTGTGGGTCTCGCGGCCAATGCCGGACTGCTTGTAACCGCCGAACGCGGCGTGCGCCGGATAGGCATGATAGCAGTTGGTCCAGACGCGGCCCGCCTGGATGGCGCGGCCGAAGCGGTAGCAGCGATTTGCGTCGCGGCTCCAGATGCCGGCGCCGAGGCCGTAGAGGGTGTCGTTGGCGATCAACAGCGCCTCTTCGTCATCCTTGAAGGTGGTGACCGAGACCACCGGTCCAAAGATTTCCTCCTGGAACACGCGCATCTTGTTGTGGCCCTTGAACACGGTCGGCTGGACGTAATAGCCGCCGGCAAGGTCGCCCGGAAGTTCGGCGCGGCCGCCGCCGGTCAGCACCTCGGCGCCTTCCTGACGGCCGATGTCGAAGTAGCTCAGGATCTTATCGAGCTGCTCCGAGGACGCCTGCGCGCCGAGCATGGTGGCCGGATCGAGCGGATCACCCTGCACAATCGCCTGCACGCGCTTCAGCGCCGTCTCCATGAAGCGGTCATAGATCGACTCGTGGATCAGTGCACGGCTCGGGCAGGTGCAGACCTCACCCTGGTTGAACGCGAACATGACGAAACCCTCGACCGCCTTGTCGAAGAAGTCGTCATCTTCCGCGAGCACATCCTGGAAGAAGATGTTGGGTGACTTGCCGCCGAGTTCGAGGGTTACCGGAATAAGGTTCTGGCCGGCATATTGCATGATCAGCCGGCCGGTACTCGTCTCACCAGTGAAGGCAATCTTGGCGATGCGCGGTGACGACGCCAGCGGCTTGCCGGCTTCAAGGCCGAAGCCGTTGACGATGTTCAAGACCCCTGGCGGCAGAAGATCGCCGATCAGATCGGCCCAGAGCAGGATCGAGGCCGGCGTCTGCTCGGCCGGCTTCAGCACGACGCAGTTGCCGGCGGCAATCGCGGGCGCCAGCTTCCAGCACGCCATCAGCAGCGGGAAGTTCCAGGGAATGATCTGGCCAACCACGCCAAGAGGCTCGTGAAAGTGATAGGCAACGGTGTCGTCGTCGATCTGGGAGAGGCTGCCCTCCTGGCTGCGCAGTGCGCCGGCGAAATAGCGGAAATGATCGACGGCGAGCGGCACGTCAGCGGCGGTCGTTTCGCGGATCGGCTTGCCATTGTCCCAAGTCTCGGCGAGGGCGAGGAGGTCCACATTGTCCTCCATGCGGTCGGCGATGCGGTTGAGGATCAGCGCACGTTCGGCAACGCTGGTGCGGCCCCAGGCGTCTTTGGCGGCATGCGCGGCATCGAGCGCGGCTTCGACATCGGCCGCGTCGGAACGAGCGACCTCGCACAACAGCTGGCCGTTCACCGGCGAATGATTGTCAAAGTACCGGCCGGCGCGAGGCTCGGCCCATTTGCCGCCGATGAAGTTGCCATAGCGCTTGGCAAAGGGGACCTTGACCGCGCGCGAAAATTCTACCTTGTTCATGTCTTCCTCCCGAAGGCGACGCCGCTGGATGCGGACGTTCCGGTTGAAAGCGTTGCGGGATGGATGCCGCAATGTCAGCCCCGTCCGGGCGCCGGACCAGGCCGACCTGTCGCAAAACTGCGACAGGTCGGGGCGCGAACATCAATGTGGGCGGCGGATGCCGAACCGGGCGAGTTTGCGATGCAGTGTGGCGCGAGAGATGCCGAGGTTTTGCGCGGCTGCGGAAACGTTGCCTTCTGACCGGGCAAGCGCGCGCTGGATGGCGGAACGCTCGGCTTCCGTCAAGTCTTCCGATGCCGCCGGCGCGTCGCCCAGGAGGTCGGCGGCGGGCAATGGCTTGGCCAGGCAATCCTGCGTGATGCCAAGCGCCAGCCGCGCTGCGCGGGTCGCCCCGACCACAAGGTCGTCGGCATCGACCGCCACCAACGCGCCCGTGCTCCTGTCGGCGACCGGTGCCAGCAGGATGCGCGCTTTCGGAAACGCCATACGGAAATTGTTGGCTTCGATACGTCGGGCGGCCTCATTGACAGCCATGGCGATGAGATTGACGAAGCCCTCTGTCAGGTCGGCCCGGCAGGACGACACGTCGAGCGCGGCGCAAAGGTTGCCTAAATGATCGTAGACTGGTGCCGTGGTGCAACTGAGCAGCGTGTTGCGAGTGAAGAAATGCTGATCACGGTGGATAGTGAGTGCGCGCTGCTCAACCAGGCACGTTCCGATGCCGTTGGTGCCCTCGCTGTGTTCACTCCACACCGAGCCGGTCCACAGGCCCCAGGAATGAAAGGTCTCGTCGTCGACCGGTGCGCCACGGCGATCGACCGGGACACCATCGCGATCAGCCAGCAACACGCAGCAGCCGACACCGCCGACGGCAAGATAGAGCCTGTCGAGACTGGACTGGGCGGCAGCGAGCAGAGCCTCGACCTTCTGCCGGGCGACGCTCAATTCGATGTCCGTCAACCGCCGGGGTGACTTCTGGCCTGCAGGATCAAGCCTGTGCAACGAGGCCGAGCGCCGCCACGAAGCGACCAGCGCCGATTTTGCAGCGGCATCCGATGCGATCGATGCTTGAACACGGTCCGCATGCAATGTGGCCATGTGCCGGTCCATCCTTCCTCCCGAAGCCTGAACGCCGATAGACTTGCCCGCTGTTTCCTCAGTCTTCCAGCGGCAAAAAATATTGTCCTCCGCGCTGCTATCTTGCTCTTGGTGCCCCGCTGTCAATTGGTCTGAAGTGCTAGAACCATCCAGGAGTCGGAGCGCAGCTCATTCGCTCATCGCATGAAGCGCATCATGCCTGACGATTTCGATGCTGCGCAGGCTGAGCAGGCGTATGACGCCCTTGTCCTTCAGCCGGGTGAAGATCCGCGATACCGTCTCGATGGTGAGGCCGAGATAATCGCCGATGTCCATGCGCGACATTGGTAGTTCCACCTGCCGCAATCCGCCCTGGCGCTCCGCTATGTCGACGAGGAACGCGGCGACGCGTTCTATGGCGCTCTGGCGACCGAGCACCAGAAGGTGTTCCTGCGCTCTGGTCAACCCCTTGAGCGCCAGGGGCAGCAACTGATGGGACATATCCGCTCCAGCCGTCAGGCGGAAGACGCGGACCCCGGTGGAATTGATCGCCTCAGCAAAGAAATGGTGCGTCGTGTCGGCCTCGAAGCCGAACGTCTCTCCGGCGAGGTGAAAGGCACTGATCTGCCGGCGCCCGTCAGCAAGCAGGCGGTAGACGCGGACGGCGCCGAACTCCACCTGGTAGAAGGCTCCGGCCTTCTCGCCCTGGGCGTAGATTTCCGCGCCTGCGGGATAGAAGCTGAGTGGTTGCAGCAGTGCGGGCTCGAAAGCCTCCGGCAGGTTGGGCTGGGCAGTCCGTGACGGCAGCGAAATTCTGGAGGCGGTGTAGGCGTGCATGGCTGTTTTCCCGGTTGATCCGTGACACAGCAATCGCGCGAATCCGCGGGTCGCGAAATTCGGTTATGTCCCTACGGGAAACTACCTAGATGCCCGCCCCAGGTGGCACTGGAGCGTTGATCGCGAAGGTGCGCGCCCGGTTACGCCCTCTGCTATTTCCACTTGTCTGCGTCGATTCGGCCGTCGCCGGTCAATGGAGCGGGCGCGTCATAGCCCTCTTTGCGGTTACCTTCCGGGTGGTCTTTCTCGCGAGCAAGCAACAGCCGGACATTGCGGAATTTCGGGGTAATATCCTTCAGATCTGCCATGGCGAACTCCTTTGATGGAGTGTCATAAAGCGCCGGCAGGACTTGGCCTTGGATTGGCATCGAAGAAGGCACGAGGGTCTGTCTCAGAGGCTCGGGCTCGGCAGCAGCAGCATCGCGCAAGCACCGGCGGTCGCGGCGATCAGGGTTGCGCCGGCCAGCGGCAACCAGAACCTGACCGGGCCGGCAAATACTGCCAGCGACAGGCGGCCGACCGCGTTTGCTGCCAGCGCCGCGAGCACCGCCTGGCCCACTGTCTCGACAGGGACCGAATGCTTGACCAGGCGCAAAGCACTGAGCACCGAAACATCGACATCGAATGTGCCTGCGAGCGCCGAGCTCGCGAGCAAGCCGCGTTCGCCGAATTGAGCAGCCAACGCGGCGCTCGAGGTCGCGACAATCGCAAAGAGCACAGCGAAGAGCAGCAACGGGCCTAGTTCGAATGGATTGCGCGCGATCGCCCCGCCCTCGCGGTCTCCGCTATCCCGGGCCATGAGCAATGCTCCGAAAACAGCAAAGGAGAGTGCTGCGGCGATCGCCGGAATGCCGACCGAAACGAACACGCTCGGCTCGATGATCAGAACCACGGCGCAGACGCGTAGCAACGAAACCATCGCCGCCAGCGAAGCTGCGCCTGCAAGCGGCGATGGATTGCTTGCCGGCGCGGCGTTGCGGGCCAGCGCCACGGTTACGGCGGTTGAAGAGACGATGGCGCCGGTGAGCGAGCTGACGAGCAACCCACGCGTGGTCCCAAGTACGCGAATGGCGACATAGCCAGCGAACGATATCGACGCCATCAGCACCGTGAGGAACCAGACCTCCCACGGGTTGAAGCCACCCCACGGGTCGAGCGTCCGGTTTGGCAGCAGGGGTAAAACGATTGCGGTCATCACCGCCAGGATCAGCGCCGAACGAAGCTCGATCCAGGTCAGGCTCTTCAAGAGGCCGTGCAGGATTTCGCGACTGGCAAGGACCGCGGCCAATGCTGCTCCTCCGGCAGAAGCGGCCCGGAAGTCACCAGCGACCGCAAGCGCGCCGAGTGCGAACACGCCAAGGGCCGCTATGACTCCCGTAACGCTGAAATCCTTGTCATGGGCAGCCTCACGCGCCTTGTACCAGGCAAAGATTGCGGCGAAGGCGACGAGGCCACCTACCAGCACGGAAACCGCGCCGAGCGCCTCGGCCAGTGCCGCGAGAATGCCACCGAGCAGGCCGGATATGCCGAAAGTTCGAATTCCGGCCGTCCGGCTGCGATCCGGCGCATCGCGCTCCCGCCAGCCGCGCTCCAATCCGACGAGCAGGCCTATTGCCAGTGCAAGTCCGAGCCGTGCGATCAGCGAATCCATGGTTTGCTACTTTCAGGCGGTGGCCATCGGCAGGTGGTCGCGAACCCATCTGACGATCTGCCCCGCTGTCATGGCGCCGGATGTGCGCGCGACCTCACGTCCGCCATGGAAGAGGATCATGGTCGGGATGCTGCGGATGCCGAGCCTGGCTGAAACGGCCTGCTCATTGTCGGAATTGAGCTTAATCAGGCGAACATCCGGCTCCAGTTCGTTCGTTGCCGCCTCATATGCCGGCGCCATCATCTTGCACGGGCCGCACCATGGTGCCCAGATATCGACGACAACGGGGATGCTGCTACGCGTGATCTGGTGATCGAAAACCCGACCGTTGACGTCTTCAGGGTGACCTGAGAACAGCCGTTTCCCGCACTTTCCGCATTTCGCGCCCCCGGCATTGCGCCCCGGCGGCAGTCGGTTAACCCCGCCGCACGTGCTGCAAACCACCAGGTTTTCCTGCGCCATGGCCATTGATAACATCTTATCTGCGCGGGGATCTCCCTCGCCAAGTGCCTCGCACCTCCAATCTTGGCGCGACAGGCAACACGGTTAGGACAGCTCAGCCTGCTGGAGGTCCGTGCTTTGCGAAACCGAGCGAGTGGAAGAGTTCACTCGCTTGCCTTCCGACCTGACACCTGCGTGATCAGGATCCGGAAGAACACGTGCGGCGTGCTTTCCGCAACCGGAGGCACCACCGGCTTGAGGGCACCGGGCTCCCACCAATCAGAATGCTTGCTCAACACCGACCATGCATGGTCGCGCTCGAGCTTGTGGCCGATCCGGTCCGGCAGTTCCTCAAACCGCCCGTCGACAACAACACTTCTCCATCCCCGTCCTTCACCGTGTTCGTCGACCTGGACGGACACCAGCGGATTGGCACGCATCCAGTCGATCTTCTTGCCGGGCATGGAAAACGCGTAGAGATGATTGTCGGCGTGCGCATAGTGCACCGGCACCACGTAGGGCTGCCCATCCTTCGCGCATGCCAGATGACCGACACGATTGGCGGTCAGCAATTTCGTGCATTCCAGAGCGGATAATGTGCGGATCAGCATGTGTGATCTCCTGAGTCTATTGATCGTCCCACAGACTGTTGGCCCAGCCGCCGGGGATGTCATTGATCGCGATCAAGGCAGGCTTGCCGCTCGCCCGCTGCGGCATAAGCGGCAATTTCGGAAAATGATTTAAATCAAGGCGCTGCTTGCCGCTTCCCCCAATCATGGGGAGATGTGGAAGCCGATCCTCAGCGCTCCGTTTGGTCGCGAACTCGAACTCGCCGTCTTCGACGAGGACGGCGAACATGCGCTCGTATTTCCCTGTATAAAAGGCCGGCAGGGTTGGAAGCACGCAGGGACTGGCGTGCGCGTCGATATCCGCCCGACCCATTGGCGGCACTGGCTGTCGAAGACAGTGCCGACAGACGACGGCAAGTCTCTCGGGGACGCTTGCTAGGGTTTGGATTCCACGATCAACGCCATGCGCACGAGATGCGACAGGCTGCCCGCGGCCATCTTGCTCATGACATTGGCACGATGAATCTCGACGGTGCGCGGACTGATACCCAGGTCATAGGCGATCGTCTTATTCGGCAGACCCGACACGAGCCCATCCAGAACCTGGCGCTCCCGCTCCGAAAGTGAGGCCAGGCGCCCGTGGATTTCAACGGATTGCGGATGCGTTGCATTCGCCTGGTTGCGGTTGGCCAACGCGGAGCGGATCGCGTCGATCAAGACCTGGTCGTCGAACGGTTTTTCAATGAAATCGGAAGCGCCTTCCTTCATTGCCTGAACGGCCAGAGCCACATCCGCGTGGCCCGTCATGACGATCACCGGGAGCTTATGGGAGCGCATTCTGAGTTGGCGCAGGAACTCGATGCCGTCTATTCCCGGCATGCGCACGTCGGTGACGATGCAGCCGTCGAGGTCGACCTTTGCCGTCGAGAGAAAAGCTGTGGCCGATTCGTGCAGGCGTACTGCAAAATCTGCGGTCGCCAGAAGAAAACCGAGCGACTTGCGCACGTCCATGTCGTCGTCAACCACGTGCACCAGATCACTGCCGGCCATTTGTGACCTCTTCCTTCTCCACAATGCGCAAGGTGAATCGGAAGGCGGTCCCGCCGCTCGGCATCGCCTCGGCCCATATGTGACCACCGTGCGATTCCACGATGGTGCGGCAAATAGAGAGACCGACACCCATGCCTTGCTTCTTGGTGGTTACAAACGGCTGGAAGAGTTGAGCCGAGACTTCCGGCGCGAGACCCGGGCCGGTATCGATCACGCTTACCTCGGCCATCCCATCATCCCGGGCAATTGTTGTGACTTTCAATTCGCGGCGCGGCGAGTCCTGCATAGCCTCCACCGCATTGCGCATCAGGTTGAGCAAAACCTGCTGAATCTGGATGCGGTCGGTCAAGACCAGTTCGGCGACTGGGTCAAGCTTGTAGCTGACGAGGAGATTTATCTCTCTTGCACCAACCAAGGCTAGGGATGCGGCTTCCTCGATCAGCATTGGCAGTCGTTCGACTTGGCGCTCGCTTTCGCCCCTGGCTACAAAATCCCTCAGGTGACGGATCACGTCGCCTGCCCGCAAGGCCTGCTCAGCTGCCTTTTCCACGGCATCCCGAAGCATGGGCGCATTCTCGTCGCGGCTCTTCTCAAGCAGCCGACGACTGCCTTTGAGGTAATTCGTGATGGCGGTGAGCGGCTGGTTGATCTCATGAGCAAGCGTCGAGGCCATCTCGCCGAGTGCGGTGAACCGCGCCATGTGCAGCAGCTCCTGCTGCTGCTCCTGGATTCTTGCTTCTGCGCGGTGGCGTTCCGTCAAGTCGCGGCAGAAGCCGGTAAAAAAACGTCCGGTCCCCGGATGCATCTCGCCAACGGAAAGCTCCATCGGGAAAGTCGTGCCATCCTTGCGTGCCCCGGTCACGGTGCGGCCGAGCCCGATGATCCGGCGCTCTCCCGTTGTTAGGTAGCGAAGGAGATAGGCGTCATGCTCGTCGCGGTAGGGCGAGGGCATCAGCATTTTCACGTTTTGACCAATGACTTCGCCTGACTGGTAGCCAAACAGCGTTTCGGCAGCGGTGCTGAAGGACTGAATCCCACCCTGCTCGTCGATGACGACCATCGCGTCCGGCACTGTTGCAAGGATCGACCGCAAATGGTCCTCACGCAGCCGAAGTGCTGCGTTTGCAAAGGAGAGTTCGCTGACATCAGTACCTTCAATGAAGATCGCGGTGATACGGCCATCGTCAGCCCTGACTGGCTGATAGACAAAATCAAGGATGCGCTCTTCGACCGGGCCGTCGGCTATGTTGCGAAGGCCAACCTTCACCCCGTGGCCAATGTAGGGCTCGCCGGTCGTGTACACATAGTCCAGATGTTCGAAAAACCCATTCCCTTCGAGCTCGGGAAAGGCGTCCCGCACTGACTTTCCAATCACTTGCCTGTGGCCAGTCAATCGCTGGTAGGCGGCATTGGTCAGCTCGAAAATGTGACCTGGCTCGCGCAGCAGCGCTATAAAGCCTGGAGCCTGATCGAACATTTGAGACAACAATGATTTCAGTGTCGTCCCGCCGGGCGACAAACTGAGTGCTTCGTCTTTGATCACCTGAAGTTCCTGGGTTCGACGGTGCTACCGGGGCTAACTATCACTTCTCGCCGCACACGCAAAACGGATCGAGCCGAGGTTTTCGAACGCAGATGCAATTGCCGGCCTTTGATGCGCATCAAGGCATTGGACGCTGTCGAATGCAATTCATCCCGCATTCCATCGTTCCGCGAAAGGCGCCCGCAATGTCTTACAAGTCAATCATCGTCAACCTCGCCATCGATGCGCCTTCCGCACCTGTTGTAAAGGTGGGGATCGAGCTCGCGGAACGGTTTGGCGCCCGTCTCATCGGTCTGGCGGCTGCGGATGTTCCGCCCTTGGTCGCGACTGGCGACGGTATGGTCTACGAAGGCGAGATCATGCAGATCCAGCACACCGAAATCGAAAAGCGGCTTGCCGAACTGCGAGCCGAATTCGAGAGGCTGGTTCCTGCTTCGATCTTTAGCGAATGGGGGCAAGCTGTTTGCAGTCCAACCCGCTTCCTGAGCATTTCGGCTCGATCCGCCGATCTTATTGTCACCGGCAGCGAGAAAGGGGAAAATGTCTTTCGTGCAATGGACGTCGGCAGCCTGGTACTTGGTATTGGCCGGCCGGTCCTGGTCGCTGCGAGCAATGTCGAACAAGTCATGGCGAAAACCGTGCTGGTTGCCTGGAAAGACACGAGGGAAGCACGGCGGGCGATAGCAGATGCGTTGCCCCTTCTGGCCAAGGCCAACGAAGTCGTCGTTGCCACAATCGATACGGACCGCGACGAGAGCATCCGCGACAGTCTCGCCGATATCGCGGTTTTTCTGGAACATCACGGCATCATGGCACGAACCGAACTGATTGCCGGCGAGGCTGACGGCGATCAGTTGCTGATATTTGCGCGGTCGATCCATGCGGACCTGATCGTCTCGGGTGCCTATGGGCACAGCCGTCTGCGGGAATGGGCGTTCGGCGGGGTCACGCGCTCGCTGATTGAGGAAAGCGGCATCAACCGCTTCATGTCGTATTGATGGGTCGACGTCCCAGCAGCCGAGTGCGCGGCGGTGGGTTCAGGAACTTCAATCTACCCCCTTCGCCGCCTTGGCCTGGCAACGGCTCCGTCTGTTGACCGAGATCAAGTCGTTGGCCGCCTGCATGGCTATGATTCTCAAAAGGCAGGAGTGACCAAGATGAGCTTTCTCGATTATCTGATTTCAGTCGACGCCAGGGCCGCGTTGATGGGTCGCATGATGCGCAAGCTTGGTGTCGACAGGCAGTTGAAAGTGGTGGCGGACCATGCAGCCGTCACCGATCGGGCGGTCAACCGCTGCCGATCCTGCGGCCATCAGGACGAATGCTCGACTTGGCTCGATCAACACGAGCAAACCGATGCTTCGCCAGATTATTGCCGCAACCGCGACCTGATCGCACGGCTGCAGCATGCGGCCGGCCAGCGTTAGTCGTCGAGCGGCTACGCACGCAGTTCGCCTTGGGAAAATGGTGGGGGGTAGCCCTTGGCTACGAGACCAGGATGACGGACAACGGCTCGGCGCAAAATAGATTGTCCTCAACGCCTTTGACGCCGGCGACGTTTTCGGCCGCGACGATGGCTGCCCGGCGCTCGCGTTCGTCGAAGATGGCGCCGCTCAGTTTTACGATCCCTTTGTCGACACTGACATTGATCAGATCATTTCCAGCCCACTTCTGCGCTGCAAGCTCCGCGACGATGCTCCGGCGTATCCCTTCGTCGTCAATGGCCGTTGGGGTCGAGGCTGGCTGCGTGTGAAGCAGCGCACGAAGAAGATCGGAGCGGGCAATCATTCCGACAACTTTGTCGCCGTCGACGATCGGGATGCGTTTGATGCAGTGATGCGTCATCAACTCGACGACCTCGGCAAGCGATGCATTGGGGGATGCAGTGACAACGCTGTCGGTCATCACGTCCTCGACCCGCCGTCCGTTGGCCAGGACATATTCTTCGGCAACTCTTCCCGGGCTGACAAGAAACTCCAGCCAGCGTGGGCGCTTGCGCTGAGTGCCCAACTCTGCGCGGCGTAGGAAATCACCCTCGCTGATAATGCCCACCAGCGCGCCGTCGCTGCGAATGACGGGAAGCCCGCTGATCTTGCTGGAGAGCATCAATCCGGCTGCTTCGACGATCGACGCAGACGGATGTATTGCAACGACCGGTGTGGTCATTATGGCTTTGGCTTGCATGCCAACCTCCTCAGATACTTTATCCCGTTGCTTATCGAGATCGCGCACGCCGTGTCTTGATCTGAATCATTTTCAGATTGCGAAAGCGCAACGAGAGCGGTCTGAACGCGATTTATGAAGAGGCTTCGCAAATCGCGGAGACTTCATCGTGAAGCAACCCAGTTCGATCGACCCCGACATGGTCGTTGACGAAATCATGAGGAAATGGCCGGCAACGGTGGCTGTGGTGCTGAGATATAAGATGCTCTGCGTCGGCTGCCCGATCGGCACATTCCATACAGTGGCTGAAGCGTGCCTTGAGCACCACGTCGATGAAAGCCGTTTTATCGCCGACTTGGAAGCGACTGTCCGCCGCAGAGAATGAGATCAGCGCTTGTCCCGGTTCTCGGCCAGAACCACAAGGCGATGCGCATCCTTGACCGTGACTTTCTGGCGTCCGCTGACAATTATTCCATCGTCTTCCCACCGGCTCAGCAGCCGGCTGACGGTGTGCAGCGTCGTTCCCGTCATCTCGGCAATGTCCTGCCTGGAAATCGGGAAATCGATTTCGATGCCGCTGTCGGTCTTTCGGCCGGTCTGGTTTGCCAGTCGCAGCAGCGCATGCGCAACCCGCTGCTCCACCTGCTCGGTGGACATCTCCACAACCCTCGTCTGCGTCTCCTGCAGCCTGCTTCCAACCGTCCTGTAGGTGGCCGCCCCAAACACAGGGAAGCGTCCCGCCAGGTCCGGCCACAGAGCGTTTGGCCAGGCCAGCACCACGCAGTCCACCGCTGCGATTGCGCTGGCGGGATAGGTCGTCCGGCCAAGTGCCGCGGCCACGCCAAATATCTCGCCTTCGCTGATGTATCTTGCGATGACCTGTTGTCCGTCCGGCGTGGTGCGAACCACACGGATGTGCCCGGCGATCAGCACGAAGAAGGAATGAGCCTCGGCTTCCTGCTCGAAGATCGCAGTCTCCTTGGCATAGCGAGACGACCGCGCGTCTCGCAGGATCTCGCTCTGCTCGTCGGGCGTCAGACCCTGAAAGAGGGGCAGTCGCGAAATCAGCGATCGGTCCAGCGCAGCCAAGCGGATTCCTCACGGCCCTACGGTTCCGCATCAGTCGTGCGGAAGACCTTTCTTATCCTGAGTTTGCGCCAGCGCAAATTGATCCCAGCCGCATCGGGCTAAATGGCATGGAACGGCGCGATGCCGCGAAGACGAAACAAAGGACAAATCGATGAAACTCTCCATTCTCGCTGCCGCAATCTCCCTCCTCGCGCTCGCCGGCGGCGCAAGCGCCGAAGAGCATGTGGTGCAGATGCTCAACAAGGGCGAAAAGGGCGCCATGGTTTTCCAGCCGGCCTTCGTCAAGGCAGCTCCTGGCGACACCGTCAAGTTCGTGCCGACCGACAAGAGCCATGACGCGGAGTCGATCAAGGGTATGCTTCCGGACGGCGCCGAAGCCTTCAAGGGAAAGCCCAACGAGGAGATCACCGTCACACTGACCGAGGAGGGGGTGTATGGCGTCAAATGTGCGCCTCACTACGGTATGGGCATGGTCGCCCTGATCGTTGTCGGCAAGCCGGTCAACCTCGACGCAGCCAAGACGGTCAAACATGCGGGGAAGGCAAAGACGGTGTTCGCCGACCTGTTCAGCCAAATCCCGGCCAACTGACGGCAATCGATACAGCCATGCCTGCCGCATGAAGGGCAGGCGAGGGCCGGACGGACCGAGGGCGGCGGTTCATCCGGCCCTGTTCATTTTGGAGACGCAGATCATGGGGATTCCACGCCTACGAGCCTACACAGGACCCGCATTCCTTTCCTACGGATTCAGGCCCTTCTTCTTCCTCGGGTCGCTGTATGCCGCGCTCTCCATTCTGCTTTGGCTGCCGATGTACGCCGGCGAACTCGATGCCCACAGTGCGTTCGTTGCCGTCGACTGGCACATTCACGAGATGCTGTTCGGCTATCTGCCGGCGATCGTTACCGGGTTCCTGCTGACCGCCATCCCGAACTGGACCGGCCGGCTGCCCGTGCAAGGCCTGCCGCTGCTGGCGCTGGTGGTCCTGTGGCTTGCCGGCCGTGCCGCGGTCTTCGTCTCGGCGGATATCGGCTGGGAAGCAGCCGCCGTGATCGATGTCTCCTTTCTGCTTGCGGTCGCTGCCGCGGCGGCACGCGAAATCGTCGCGGGACGCAACTGGCGCAATCTCAAGGTGCTGCTGCCGCTTGCCGTCCTGGCGGGCGCCAACGGCATGTTCCATTTCGAGGCCCACCTTCAAGGCACATCCGACATCGGCCGCAGGCTCGGTATGGCTGCGGCGATCGTACTCATCTCGCTGATCGGTGGGCGTATCATTCCGAGCTTCACACGCAACTGGCTCGCCCGGGAAAATCCTGGCAAGCTGCCTGCGCCGTTTGACCGTTTCGACATCGCATCGATAGCCATCTCAGCTCTCGCGCTGGGAGCATGGACGTTCGCCCCCGACAACCGCGCCTCGGGAATGCTTATGGCCGTCGCCGCAATCTGCCAGGCTTGGCGTCTGTCGCGCTGGGCTGGCGAACGCACATCGCGGGATCCGCTCGTGCTCATCCTCCACCTTGCATATGCCTTCGTGCCGGTCGGCCTTGCCCTTGTCTCGGCTTCGATCCTCCTTCCTGCCGCCGTGCCGGCCGCTGCAGGGCTCCACGCGCTCGGAACGGGTGCGGTCGGTGCTATGACGCTTGCCGTGATGACCCGCGCAACGCTCGGGCACACCGGACGAGAACTCAAGGCTGGAAGAGGCACCTCCTTTATCTTCGTGGCCGTCCTGCTCGCGGGATCGTTGAGAATCCTGGCCGCCTTCGTCCCCTCAGCCGCGGTGATCGATATGGCCGGCGCCGCATGGGTGGTGGCATTCGCCGGCTTCGTCCTGATCCACGGAACCGCGTTGACGACACCCAAGGCACGGTGAGGCGAGGGAAGGGCGGCGGGTGAACTCGCGACGATCGAGAAAACGTGGCCCCGCTATCCCTGCTTTTCAGGCGATGCCAAGCCAGCCAAGAATCCGGCTTGCCCATCCCGAATGGTCCCGGACCAATCTGAATCCCAGATTGTCGGGAGGAGTGCCAACGGCACAGCCTCCGCTTTTCCCGTCACTGACGAAGTTCGACATGTAGGCTCGGTGAAGCCCTTCAAGGACGTGGACGCCGCAATTATCGACCGAACTCGCAACATCGCTTCCATCCGCAGCCAACGTGGTGCGGACATAGCAGGTCGAAGTCCACTCCCAGACGTTGCCGGAAAAGTCGGCGAGGCCCAGGGAATTGAAACCAAACGAGCCACGGCTCCTCGGCATCGGGTCCGGTTTGCGATTGAGGTCCACCTCGGCCTTGTAGCTGGTGAGCCATCGTCTGGCGGGGTTGCTGGCTTCGTTTTCGACACCCTCGAATTCGCCTGCGAACCGCTCCGCAGCGGCAAAGGCCCACTCTTCGTCGGATGGCAGCCGCCATTGGTCGCCGGTCACTTGCGAATACCACCGGGCGTAGGCATTCGCATCGAGATAGCTTACCCCGGTGACGGGAGCATTGCTCGGGATCGCGCGCGTCTCCTGTGCCGGCTGACAGGCGCCAGCCGACACGCAGTCCGCATAGTCGGCCGCACCAACCTGGTAGGCCATGATTTCGAGAGGTCTGTCGAGTTGCCGCTCGAGGCGGGGATTGCCTTGCGGGCGTCCCTCTTTCAGGAACTCGCCCGGAGTCGGATAGGTGATCGAACCGGAAAGCAAGACAACCGTCATAGCGACGGGGTGGGGTTGTCGATCCCCGAAGACCGCCTGCAGCGCGAGCCCTACCGGAACAGCAGCGGCTGCCAGGGCGACCGGCAGAACCTTCAGGATGAAAAGAGACATGGCTTTTGTCCATGCCCGGCAAGCGACGCTGGCCGGGTAAATTGGAGTGCCGTCAGTTGGTGGCTATGGGTTTGGGCGCCTCGACCTGCGTCATCAGGTCGTCATCCCACTCGCCTTCGATCATGAAGTGAGCGGTCGCTCCGAGTTCCACAGCCTCAATCAGATTGTGATTGACGTAGGCGTAGACACCCGGCTGCAGGAACGTATAGAGCGCCGAGCCCGCCGAGCCGCCGCGGATGAACCAGGTTTCCAGGTCCTTGGCCGGCGGGTTGGCGAATTTGCCCTGTTCCCAGACATAATCGCCGTGACCGCCGATCAGATGCGGTCGGGTATCGCGGTTGGCCTGTGAATGGACGATCAACACGGTCTCGCCGACTTTCGCTTTCATGGCGTTGTCGCCGGTCAGGGAACCGACCTTGCCGTTGAACACGACATGCGTCGGGATCAGCCCGCGCATGACCTTGACGATGTCATCGTAGCCGTCGCCGACCGATTCGTAGTTCTTGAAGTTGCCCTTATCGTCGCGCGGAATATAGAAGTCGTTCTCGCCGATGTAGAAGATCTTGTCGTACTTTACCGGTTCGCCCTTGTCGTTTCTGAGCCCATCGCGCGGCAGCACCATGATTGCGCCGCTCATGCCGGAGACGACATGCCAAGGGATCATCGCGCCACCAGGTGCGCAGTGATAGACGAACGTTCCCGTTCGCGTTGCCTTGAAGCGCAAGGTCACCTGTTCGCCGGGATTGATCAACGTGAGACCGCCGCCGCCCAGAGCGCCCGTCGCGGCGTGGAAGTCGATGTTGTGGGCGAGTGAGTTGGTATCGGGGTTGATGAGCGTCAGTTCGAGGTAGTCATCCTGATGCACGACCATCAGCGGGCCTGGAATCGAGCCGTTGTAGGTCATCGCATTGAGCGTCGTGCCGTCGGCGTCGATGACGACAGGCTTTTCCTCGATCGTCATGGTGAACTCGACAATCTTGGGCCCACCCTTGGCGACCTGATCATGCGGATGCACGAAAGGCGGTGCCACGAGCGTGATCTTCTCGCGAGGTAGCCCGCTAATCTCTGCCTTTGTAACCGTGGCCGACAATGCGGGCAGTGCCGCAACGGCGGCAGCGCCAAGTGCTGCTCCAAAGAGGGCTTCGCGTCGCGTGATCATGTCAGTCTCCTGTCTTTCTACCGTTGCAGATGAGTAGAAGCTATCTGACTTGACGCAGCGTTTCTTTGCGCTGGCGCAAATTGGTAGACGTTAATCGCAGAAACAACAGCCCTTGAAATGCGGCGATTGCGCGAGAATTGAGATGCAGCAGTTTCGTGTCGCAGCTTTTCTGCAAGCCTGCAAAGTCACCGGTGGCTTTTTGAAGATCAGCGGTCGCTTTTGTTCTCAAATCGATCGCAATTCGTGCGGCGGCCCCGTCGCGATCTTCGTGCCGGTCACTCTTTCAGGGCTCAAATAAACCCACCCAGGCCAAGTGCACCAAGAAAGTTGGTCGTCCAACGAGGAGAGGTCGGTCAGATCAGCTTTTTTGAGACAGGCGGGACGTTATCACAGAGGACGCATTCGGCGCGGATGGGCACGCCAAGCATGACGAGCGCAATATGCCGAAGGAAAGTTGCCGACGGCCTCATCTCAAAGATCTGGGAGGAAAGGAGAACCCAATGGACTCTGCTTTGAGTCCCCGCTTTTTCGCAGCTACGAAACCATCGTGACCGAGAGCGATTTTGTAAGCAAGAGGCTGTCCTTGACTTGCCCAAGCCCGGCAACGTTCTCCGCCGCAACGATCGCTGCCTTCCGTTGACGCTCGTCGACAATCGCCCCTGTCAGTTCGACAACTCCGTCGCTGACCCTCACATCAATCAAGTCACCATCGCTCCACGATTGTCCCTTCAGCTCGGCAAGTATAGCCTTGCGGATCAGGTCGTCATCGGGTGGCGTGGGGCCCTGTTTCGACATGGTGCGGATCAGGACGCGCAGCAAATCAGTTCGCGTGATGATTCCGACGACCCTTTCGCGATCGACAATCGGCATATTGTTGATGCGGTGTTGCATCATCAAGTTTACAATATCAGTAATCGAGGCGCCTGGAGAAGCCGAAATGACGTTTGTAACCATGACCTGATGGACAATCCGTCCGTTCGATCGCGCATAACCATCGGCGATTGTGCCAGGGCCAAGGTCAAACTCCAGCCAGCGAGGACGCGTCCGCTGCGTCCCAAGTTCCTCCCGGCGCAAGAAGTCGCTTTTGCTTACAATGCCAACAAGGGCACCGTCGCTGCCCGTTACCGGGAGGCAGCTTATTTTGTTTGAGAGCATGAGCTCGACGGCTTCGGCGATCGTCGCGTTCGCATCCGTCGTGATGACTGGCTTTGTCATTATGGCTTCGGCTTGCATGCTCACTTCCTGATTATTTGTCAGATGATGATAGGATATCGCAACACGCGGCGCCTTGATCTGAGTCACTTGGAACGAGGGGCATTCTCCGCGCCGTCGTCGCGTTCGATGAGAATGCGCTCCGCCGCGCCGTCGAGATCCTCGTACTGGCCGCTTCTCAACGCCCACAGGAAGCCGGACAGGCCGAGTGCGCCAAGGAAAAGCGCGACGGGTATGAGGTAGGTGAGAGTGGTCATGACGATCCGACCAGTTCGTTGGCGTTGGATAGTCTTTCGCGGCGAATATTCCTGTCCGGTGAAATTGGCTCTGACGAGCGCAGCCGCAGCGCATTGCCAATGACAAGCAGTGACGAGGCGGACATGGCGATCGCCGCTATCAAAGGCGTAACGTGTCCGAGGATGGCGATCGGTACCGCGACCGCATTGTAGACGATCGCGATGACGATGTTCTGCCGGATCAAGCGTCCTGCCTGGCGCGAAACGTCCAGCGCGAGAGGCACTGCCAGGAGGCTTTCGCGCAGAAAAACGAAGTCGGCTGCATTGCGGCCAATGTCGGCGGCTGTGGCGGGCGCAATCGAGACATGCGCAGCGCTCAGCGCCGGCGTGTCGTTGAGCCCGTCGCCGACCATCAGAACCT
>NZ_RZOL01000630.1:0-2285 GCF_004022985.1 Mesorhizobium sp. M7A.F.Ca.ET.027.02.1.1
CTTCGGCCTCATGCTGACAACCAGCCGTGCCGTCCCGATGACGGTCGGCGCATCGTTTTTTTTCGCCGCAAGCGGCGGCGGCGTAAAATGGGGAACCGCTTCCGCGGTCATGATGCTGGGCGCCTTGCCGCCGGCCTTGCTGGGTCTTGTGATGTATCGGCAGATATCAGGATCCATGACCGCTGGAGCGGTCAAAGGCTAAAGCAAGACGAAGTTCGTCGTTCTGACTAGTTGGGCAACCCTATCCGACAGGGCGAGCGCACTTGTCAGGCCAGGTGACTCGATTCCGAAAAGACTGATCAGCCGTCCGGACTGATCTGCCAGAATGTCGAAATCGCCGAACTGCAACCCGTTCGTTTTAGGCCGCAGCCCGCAATAGCTCGGCTCCAGTTCCCCGTCCCTCAGCCCCGGCCAATAGCGTCGGATGGCCGCGTAAAATGGTGTGGCCCGAGTTGCGTCGACCGCGTAGCCGACCTCATCGACGGGCTCGACGTCCGGCCCGAAACGAACCGATCCGGCCATATCCAGCGTCAGGTGAACTCCGAGGCCGCCTGGTTCCGGAACCGGATAAACAAGATGGTTGAAGGACGGGCGGCGTCCAAGCGCAAAGTAATTGCCTTTGACGTAGGTGACATCTGGGATTTTGCCGCCATGCCCGCCCGCAAGGCTCCGGGCAACCAGATGGGCTAACAATCCGGCCGCATTGATGACCAGATTTGCGGCGATCCTATAGCCTTCCATATCGCCGCCAAACTGGAGCTCGCAGCCCGTTTCGGCGACGCTGCCGCCGAGAACCGGCGCGCGAAACGCAAAGGTGGCACCGGCATTCTCGGCATCGCCCTGTAGCCCCAGCATCAGCGCGCGGCTGTCGACGATCCCCGTGCTTGGGGACAAAAGCGCGCCGGCAACGTCCAGTTCAGGTTCAAGCCGTTCCACATCCGCGCGGCTGAGCATCTCCAGGTCCGCAACACCATTGTCCGCAGCCTTGGTCCGGATCCCCTCCAGAATCGGCAACTCCGCGTCGCTGGCGGCGACGATCAGCTTGCCGATGCGTTTGTGCGGAATCCCGCGCGCTTTGCAATAGCGGTAAAGCGCGTTCTTTCCTTCGACGCATAGCTGCGCTTTCAGGCTGCCCTTCGGATAGTAGATGCCGGCATGAATGACCTCGCTGTTGCGGCTCGACGTGCCCAGCCCTGGGCTGTCCTCGGCCTCCACGACAAGAACTTCGCGTCCCTCGAGCGCCAGCCGCCGCGCAATCGCCAGGCCGACGACGCCGGCGCCGATGACGATGCAATCGACTTTCTCGTCGGGGACCCCCATCGTCATTCGCCAGCCCCTGGGGCACAATGCAGGACGTGCAAGCAGGCCTCACCAGAATTCCGGCCCGCCGAAAGCACCACAAGCATGACATGTCACTCCATCGGCCGTTTCTGTCCGAGCGTGCAACGAAATAAGCACCGCGATTGCGGCAAATACCATAATGTTGGTGATCGACGAAGCGCATAGAGCTCCGGCTTGACGCCATAGCGCAGTGCGCTCCAGGCGACCGATGGCATGGTAGGCGTGGCGCCGGGTAGAACGAGATATTCGGGCCATTGAGCGACAGCACGAAGGCTACGATCAGGCTGCCAAATAAGCCCGACCATGCAGGAATGCGTCATCGCCATCGATTATCGAGGCACGCCGAGGAAGGCCGCTGCACGCCTTTCCTGGAGGTGCGCTACAGAAACTATCCCCGGCCCAGGATCATCTCCGCTGCCCGCTGCCCGATCATCATGCTGGGGGCATTGGTGTTGCCGCCGATCAGCTTCGGCATCACGGACGCATCCGCGACCCGCAAGCCACCGATGCCGCGCACCTTGAGCGTTGCCGGGTCGACGACGGCCATCGCGTCGGTCCCCATCTTGCACGTCCCCACCGGATGATAGACGGTGAGCGCTTCGGCACGCAGATAGGCGAGGATCTCGTCATCGCTGCGAACATCCTTGCCCGGCAGCATCTCCGTCCCCCTGATCGGGTCGAACTCGGATGCGGCAAAGATTTGACGCGCGATCTTGATGCCTTCGACCAACACCCTGGCGTCCTCGTCGCTCGAGAAGAAGCGATGATCGATCAGCACATCCCGGTTCGATGCCTGGCCTGACAGTTTGAGTTCGCCGACGCTTTTGGGCCTGAGCACGCAGGTGTGGATTGCGTAGCCATGGCCGTACTCCACCAGCCTGCCGCGATGGCTGCGATAGCCGGGCACGAAGTGGAACTGGATGTCGGGAATGCCGTTCGTATAC
>NZ_RZOL01000631.1:0-2284 GCF_004022985.1 Mesorhizobium sp. M7A.F.Ca.ET.027.02.1.1
GTGCACAGCTTCCTGCGCGCCCGAACGTCGGTGCCGGCAGCGGCGGAAGCGTTTGCGCGGATTGTGGGCGCGGTTGCTGCGCTGGGCCGGGGTGAGTGGCCGACGGTGGAACGCTAATCTCCCCCCTTGAGGGGGAGATGTCGCCGAAGGCGACAGAGGGGGTCGTCGCGCGTAGAGCGCTAGCATCATCTTTTTGAAAGTAGGAGGTCGCGTCCCGTCGTGCCGACCCCCTCTGGCCTGCCGGCCATCTCCCCCTCAAGGAGGGAGATTGCGCCGCGCCGTTGGCACATCTCCTCCCAGCGCGGCTGCAAAGCATAAGCGCACTGCCGACTCCCCATGCGGAACCCCGCACAATCACTGCGGATTCCCGAACACTCCCCCGCGTCACCCAGCCTTATCATCCCCCTCAGGCATGGCGCCCCGGCGGTCGCGTCCGCCCCCGCGTCTGTCGATCGGCCGGGGCGATTTTCTGTGCATGCCGTTGTCCCAAAACCGCTGGGCACTTTTGGGCGGCATGCATCAACAACAGGGGAATGACGATGAAATTCATGCTGACCGACCGCAAACTCCACCCGCAAGCCAAACCCGTCGCCGAGGACTTCAAGGCCGGCGGCATCAACCGCCGCGAATACCTGGCGCTGATGGCCGGGCTCGGTGTCAGCGCCGCCGGCGCGGTGGCGCTGGGCGGGCTCAGCACCACCCCTGCCCGCGCGGCAGAACCGAAGAAAGGCGGCGTCCTGCGCGTCGCCATGAACGTCAAGGGCTTCAAGGACCCGCGCACCTTCGACGGCGTGGAGATGTCGAATGTCGCCCGCCACTGCAACGAATATCTGGTGCGCTGGAACACCGACTTCTCCTTCGAGCCCTGGCTGCTCGAAAGCTGGGAGGCGAGCGACGACGCCAGGACGCTGACCCTGCATGTGCGCAAGGGCATATCCTGGTCGAACGGCGATGCCTTCAACGCCGATGATGTCATCCACAACCTCACCCGCTGGTGCGATGCCTCGGTGCCGGGCAATTCGGTCGCCGCGCGCATGGGCGCGCTGGTCAACGCCGACACCAAGAAGGTCGTCGACGGCGGCATCGCCAAGGTCGACGACTTCACCATCAAGCTCAATCTGCCCAAGTCAGACATCTCGCTGATCGCCGGCATGGCCGACTATCCGGCGCTGATCATGCACCGCTCCTATGAGGGCGACGGCGATCCCTTGAAGGCGCTTGCCATCACCACCGGCCCCTGCGAGCTGGTCAGCTGGGATGCCGAGACCGGCGCCGAGGTGAAGCGCAAGGACAGACCGTGGTGGAAGGGCGAATTCCATCTCGACGGCATCAAATGGGTCGACTACGGCTCCGATCCCAACGCCATGCTGTCGGCCTTCGAATCCGGCGAGATTGACACCGATCACGAAACCGCCTCCGACGCCGTCTCGCAGACCGAGCAGATGGGGCTGATGAACTCCGAGATCGCCACCGGCTCCACCATCGTCGCCCGCTTCAATGTCGCCAACGCGCCCTATGACGACGTCAAGGTGCGCCGCGCCGCCCAGCTCGCCGTCGACAATTCCGCCGTGCTGGCGCTCGGCCTCGGCGGCCGCGGCAAGCCCGCCGACAACCACCATGTCGGCCCCATGCACCCCGAATATGCCGATATCGGCCCGGCCAGGCGCGACGTCGAGCAGTCGAAGAAGCTGCTCGCCGAGGCCGGCAGGGCCGACCACGAATTCGAGCTCATCTCCGTCGACGTCGAATGGCAAAAGAGCACCGGCGACGCCATCGGCGCGCAGATGCGCGAGGCCGGACTGAAGATCAAGCGCACCGTGCTGCCCGCCGCCACCTTCTGGAACGACTGGAGCAAATACCCCTTCTCCTGCACCGAATGGCTCGGCCGCCCGCTCGGCGTCCAGGTGCTGGCGCTGGCGTATAAATCGGGTGCAGCCTGGAACGAGAGCGCCTACGCCAACCCCGAATTCGACACCCTGCTCGACAAGGCGCTGGCGACGCCGGACGCCAAGGCGCGCAAGGAGATCATGGCCAAGATCGAGCAGAATCTGCGTGACTCAGGCATCATCATCCAACCCTACTGGCGCTCGGTCTACCGGACATATCGCAAGGGCGTCGAAGGCTGCGAACAGCACCAGGCGCTGGAGCAGCACTTTGAGAAGGTTTGGATTGAGTCTTGAAGCGTCGGCGCTCCTTCAAGTGCCGCGCTGGCCGGTGGATCGCTGCGATCATCTGCGGGTTGGAAGTGGCCGGCGCGAATGCCGGTGAGGCAGTTGCCTGAGCC
>NZ_RZOL01000632.1:0-2266 GCF_004022985.1 Mesorhizobium sp. M7A.F.Ca.ET.027.02.1.1
GACCGGCGCCGAGGCAGATGCGGCGGCGACCCTCATTGCCAACGCGGTGGACCTGCCCGGCAATCCCGCCATCAAGCGCATTCCCGCACATGAATTGTCGCCCGACAGCGATCTCGGCGCGCGCCTGGTGACACATGGTGTCGGCACGCTTGCCCTTGGCGAAGTGGCGCGGGCGCTGGACAATGGCCTTGCCGTCGCCGAAGATTTTCGCCGGCGCGGCCTGATTGCCGGATCGGCGCTGTTTCTTGGCGGTGAGGCCCGCATCAGTGGCTCGGTTGCGCTTGCCGCGCCCAACAAAAGTTCGAGGGAGGAAGTTGCCCATGCCTGAGTTTTCGATCCGCAAAATCGCGGTGCTGACCGAAGAGATTTTTCACGAGGGCGGGCCGGTGGCCCAGGTGCCGCGCCGCCGCGCCGCCGCGATGGCCCTGGTGAAAAACCCGTTCGCCGGGCGCTATGTCGAAGACTTGCAGAGCGCCATGGACGATCTGAAGCCGCTCGGCCTGTTGCTCGCCGACCGGCTGATGGCGGCGCTCGGCGGCGACGTCAAGCAGATCGACGGCTACGGCAAGGGCGCCATTGTCGGCACGGCGGGCGAGTTGGAGCACGGTGCGCTGTGGCATGTGCCCGGCGGCTACGCCATGCGCGAACGGCTCGGCGACGCCAAGGCGATCGTGCCGTCGGCCAAGAAGGTCGGCGCGTTCGGTTCAAAGCTCGATGTACCGCTCGGCCACATCAACGCCGCCTATGTGCGCAGCCATTTCGACGCCATGGAAGTCGGCATCAGCGATGGTCCGCGCCCCGAGGAGATCCTGTTCTGCCTCGCCATGACCTGTGGCCCGCGCATCCACGATCGCATGGGTGGTCTCGCGGCCGATGACATCAAAGCCTGGGATGGCTTGCGGTGAGCGGCGAGGACAATCTGCTCAAGCTGGTCGAGGTCGAGGCGCCGGACGACCAGGATTACCTCCTGCAGGAGCAGGTCGGCTTCATCCTGCGCAAGGCGCATCAGCGCCATGTGGCGATCTTTGCCGCGCATATCGGCGATCTGACGCCGCCGCAGTTCGCGGCGTTGGCCAAGCTGCGTGACGTCGGCGAGACCTCGCAGAACCAGCTCGGCACGCTGATCGCGATGGATGCAGCGACGGTCAAGGGCGTCATCGACCGGCTGAAGGCGCGCGGCCTGGTCGAGCTTTCCAGGCACGAGGTCGACAAGAGACGGCTGCTGGTCAATCTGACCGCGGCAGGCCGTGATGCCATCGAGCGCCTGATCCCGCTGGCGCGCGAGATCACCCAGGAGACGCTGGCACCGCTCTCCGCCAAGGAGATCGCCACCTTCATGAAGCTGCTGGTGAAGCTGGCTTAGAGCGGCGCTGCCGCGAGAATGGGCCGACTAGCAAGGCCTTATGTAATATAGCTGTCGGAGAAGAGTTCGCCTCAGGCGAATGCGGTTAGCTCGTTGCTTGTCGATTGACACCAAAGATGATCGGATCGATCAAAACGGGGGCGTTTGTGGGGCAGCTTGTTCAAGGCGACGACGGATCGCCCGTAGAGGAGGTCGGCGCCTGGGCCAAAACTAAGCACGAGTATCTATGTCGTTATGTCGACATCAGCCGTGGCGTCCGATCAAAATGGCTCGATCACGGAAAGGCTGGAGCACCTCTGATTGATCCGTTCTGTGGACCGGGCAGATGCAGGATTCGCGGCACCAATGAGTTCATTGATGGCGGTGTGGTTGCTGCCTGGAAGAAGAGTGCGGACAGCAGAACGCATTCTCTGCGGTATATATCGGAGATATCGAACCCGGGCGGGTTGAGGCTTGCAAGAAACGGCTACAAGCGCTGAACGCTCCGGTCGTGGCTTTCACGGGTAATGCTGTTGCCACCATCAAGACGGTCGTCGGCGTTGTGAACCCTCATAGCTTGAATTTCGCATACCTGGATCCTTACAACCTGGAGACGCTCAACTTCGAGATGATCAGGACGCTGTCAGACCTTCGGTACGTCGACATGCTTGTACATGTCAGCCAAATGGACCTGCAGCGGAACCTCGACAAATACTCGTCGGGCGACTCGACGGTGTTCGATGCCTTCATTCCTGGCTGGCGTGACGCCATCAAAGCGGGAAACGCCAAGGCAACACGCCAGGCAATTTTGCGTTATTGGTCGGAACTTGTTGGACGACTCGGCGTATGGCCCTCCCCCGAACCCAAGCTAGTAACCGGACCCGGCAACCAGCCGCTATATTGGCTTCTGCTAGCCGCCAAGCA
>NZ_RZOL01000633.1:0-2259 GCF_004022985.1 Mesorhizobium sp. M7A.F.Ca.ET.027.02.1.1
TTCCGTTACTGTCGCGGCCCTTAGGGTTCTGCGACGGCTGCCTCCGCTTGTGGACGATCGACTTTCCATCCGAGTGTCCGGCCCCGCCATAGGCCGCCAGAACGGCCCCTGCGAAATAGATCATCAGACCCGTCATCGTGGCCGGTGCACCCATCTCTACGGAAGCATCCTGCAGGCGATGCGCGCGCCGACCGGCAGCAGCCGTCATGGAGGCTCACCAGTGAAAAAACTCCAAGAGCCCTATTCTCACATTAAGTGGTAAGCGCCAAGAGCGATTATCAAATTAACTGCTAATTCTCAAATTAGGTGCCTGCCTAAGCATTTGGAATCGTTTGTATGGCATTCTCATAATTAATTGCCAAGTGACAACTCAATCTCGCTCCATGTGCAGGGTGATGTCGCGCAATTTTCGAGAGGGAATCAGCGCGATGAAACAGAGATTTGGGTCGACGAGACTGGCGCCGGCGGGGTTGCTCGTCGAGCATGCCGAAATCAACACGGATTGTGTATTTCTTGACGTGCGCGCTACGGCGCTTTCGGCTACGTGCCCGTGCTGCGGGACGAGTTCACGCCGGACCAGAGCCGATATATGCGGCAAGCCGCCGATCTGCCCATCGCTGGCCGGCGGGTGGTCTTGCGGGTAACGGTTCGCCGTTTCTGGTGCGACGCCGTTCTTTGCCGCCGCCGCATTTTTGCCGAACGGTTTGGCGCCTTGGGCCGTTGTCGCGAAGAACCGGACGCCTTGAGACCATCGTTCACCACTTGGGACTGGCGCTGGGCGGCAGGCCTGCAGCCGCCTTTGCCGATCGCCTGATGATGCCGGTGAGCAATGATACCCTGTTGCGTGTCGTGCGCCGGCGGACCGAACAGCCGCGCGATAAGCTCGCCATCATCGGCATCGACGACTTCGCGTTCCGGCGCGGCCAACGATACGGAACGATTGTCTGCGATCTTGAGCGCCGCAGGCCAGTGACATTGCTGCCTGATCGCGAACAGGCGACATCGCAGGCTTGGCTGGCGAACCATCCTTCCATTATGACTGTCGCTCGCGATCGGGGTGGCGGATACGGCGAGGCGATCGCTAAGGCCTTGCCTCATGCCGATCAGGTGGCCGACCGCTGGCATCTGATGGAAAACGCCAGCCGCGCTTTCCTTGATGCAGTCAGCAAGCCCATGCGGCAGATCCGAAAGACCGTCGGCAGCACCATCATCGATCCAAAGCTTCTCACCTATGCCGAACGGCTGCAATATGAAGGATATCTGCGTCGCCAGGAGACAAACGAGGCCATTCTGGAATTGTCGAAGCAGGGTGTGCCGATCAAGCAGATCGTCAAGGTACCGGACATAGCCGCAAGCTCGTCCGCAGCGTCCTGCGCGGTCAGCGCTCCGACATGTTCCGCGTCCGGCAGAGTTCGCTCGAGGAATGGCTTCCCTGGCTTGACGGCCGCTGGGACCAAGGCGCGCGCAACGCTTCGGCGCTCTGGCGCGAAATGTGCAAGAAAGGCTTTCGTGGCCAGATCGGCGTCGTCTCTGAATGGGCGCGGCGCAGACGCCTTGCTGAAAGGGCCGATCAAAGCGCACTTGCCCGCACGCCTTCGGCACGAAGCATCGCCAGGCTCATGACGCTGGCGCGTGACGACCTGCCCAAATCGGACGCTGTACTGATCGCGGCAATCGAGAGCAATGTTCCTGACCTCGTCACCGCGCGAACGCTGATCGACGACTTTCAGCAGATGATCCGATCAAAGGCGGTCGCAAAACTGAGCGCTTGGCTCGAGCGCGCGAAAGCAAGCCTCGTCGGCTCCTTTGCAAACGGGGTCGAGAAGGACATCGCCGCAGTGCGCAACGCCATTATCTCTCCGTGGTCGAATGGCCACACCGAAGGCCAGATCACCAAGCTCAAACTCATCAAGCGGTACGGCCGCGCCAAGATTGATGTGCTCCAGGCGCGCCTCGTCGGTGCAACTTAGGCTGTGGCCGCAGCGAGAGTGCGTCAGAGCCCTCATTCCACGAAAAATCACAACCTGATTGTCGCCGTCACGTTCGTCACCGAAGTCGGCGACGCCAGCCGGTTCGAAAGCCCGCGTCAGCTTTGGGATATCTCGGTCTGGTTCCCGGCGAGCGCTCAACCGGGGGAGACAGTCCGGTGCGGCGGCATCACAAAGGCAGGCAACGGGCGGGTTCGCCACATGTTGGTCGAGAGCGCCTGGACCTATCGACATCCGCCCAAGGTCGGGAAGGCGAAGCTATACCGATTGG
>NZ_RZOL01000634.1:0-2255 GCF_004022985.1 Mesorhizobium sp. M7A.F.Ca.ET.027.02.1.1
CCCTTGATGATGCCGTTGGTCTCGAGGAATTCCTCGTCGCACTGGGCGATGATGTCGACAATGGCATTGCCGATGCAAAGCACGTCATAATCCGGCATCAATGTCTCCGCGATGAACCCGCCGGCTTCTGCCATGTCGGCCGGGTGCTGATCTGGCGAGTTGGCCTGATCTTTCCGCTTGCCAATCCATTTCGGCGCGGGCCATCACGCAGCTGCGAGTCCCGCCTCGCGACGCAAGTCGTCGACTCTGTCCGTCCTCTCCCAGGTGAACTCAGGCTCTTCGCGGCCGAAGTGCCCGTATGTCGCGGTCTTGCGGTATATCGGGCGTAAGAGATCGAGCATCTTGATAATGCCCTTAGGTCTGAGATCGAACAGCTCAAAAATGAGGCGCTCGATCCTTTCTTCCTCAATCTTCCCGGTCCCGAAAGTGTTGACCATGACAGAAACTGGACTGGCCACGCCGATAGCGTAGGCAAGCTGCACCTCGCAGACGTCCGCAAGTCCGCTAGCAACGATATTCTTCGCGACATACCGGGCCGCATAGGCCGCCGAGCGGTCAACCTTGGATGGATCCTTGCCCGAAAAAGCGCCGCCACCGTGACGCCCCATACCACCGTACGAATCGACGATGATCTTGCGTCCGGTGAGCCCGCAGTCGCCGTGCGGCCCACCCACTACGAACCGCCCCGTCGGATTGACCAGAATTCTGATATCCTTGGTGTCCAGGTGGCTCGGCAGGACGGGCTTTATAATTTCCTCAATGACGCCCTCGCGGACCGTCTCTTGAGAGACCTGCTCATCGTGTTGTGTCGACACGACGATGGTATCCAGTGCGATCGGGCGCAAGCCCTCATAGCGCACCGAAACCTGGGATTTCACGTCAGGACGCAGCCAGCTAAGCTGTCCTGCCTTCCGGACCTCCGCCTGCCTTTTCGTCAAATGGTGAGCGAGCTGGATCGGCAAGGGCATCAGTGTATCGGTCTCGCGGCATGCGAACCCGAACATCAGGCCTTGATCCCCCGCTCCCTGCTCGAGATCCTGCCCTCGACCCTCGTCAACGCCCTGGCTAATGTCGGGTGACTGCTCTGTGAGAGCCAGAACGACGGCGCAACGCCGACCATCAAAGCCGATGGCATCATCATCGTATCCAATATCGAGTATCGTATCGCGAGCAACTTGGCTGTAGTCGACCCGCGCATTACTGGTAATCTCGCCAGCGAGAACGACCATCCCTGTCTTCACCAACGCTTCATAGGTCTTCACCAACGCTTCACAGGCGACGCGCGCCTTCGGATCTGAGCGGAGGGTTGCATCGAGGATGGCATCCGAGATGTTGTCGGCCAACTTATCCGGATGACCCGCGCCAACCGATTCGGAAGAGAACACGAACTGTCTAGCCATGAAATGCCTCGCTTCGGGTGTGGAGTTGTATGCAGCATTTTGATGAGCTCGCCTTACGTGTCGGTGATGCCCGGCACCCCGAACGCAGCGCAGAAGTCGGCGACGTCTCTTCGCACGCTGGTGTGAACATCCGGATCGTTGGGCTGGCGGCAGACCAAGTCGATGAAAGCAGCTATCTGCACCATTTCCCCCTCGCGCATGCCCATGGACGTCACTGCTGGCGACCCCAAGCGAATTCCGCTTGTGACCGCCGGGTCGCGCGGGTCGCCGGGCACCATATTGAAGTTCGTAATGATGCCTGCCTTTGCCAATCGCTCGGCGTAGGCCTTGCCTGACAGCGGTCGATCACGCAGATCGAGGATCAGCATGTGATTGTCAGTCCCCCCGGTAACCAGGTCATAACCTCGCTCAAGAAGCGCCTGGGCCAGAGCCTTGGCATTCTTGACAGTCTGGTGACCATAGCTACGGAAGGCCGGGTTCGCGGCTTCCTGCAAAGCGACAGCTAGCGCAGCGATAACATTCACATGAGGCCCTCCTTGCAGTTGAGGGAAGACCGCGCGATCTATCCGTCTGGCGAGATTGTATTTGCTCTTTGGATGGTACAGGGCCTGATAACGATCTTCGTTCCTCGACAAAATGAAGCCACCGCGGGGACCGCGAATCGACTTGTGAGAGGTGCTGCTGACGACGTCGCAATGTCGCACGGGATTCGGGTGCGCTCCTGCGACAATAAGGCCACTGATGTGCGCGATGTCGGCCACCAGATAGGAGTTCGTCTCCAAAGCGATTTCTGCCATCGCCGCGTAGTCAAAGATACGGGGATAAGCAGTACCGCCAACCCAAATGAGCCGAGGC
>NZ_RZOL01000635.1:0-2253 GCF_004022985.1 Mesorhizobium sp. M7A.F.Ca.ET.027.02.1.1
CTGGAGCCCCGTGGCCTCGTCCGTGACGATGGTGTCGAGATGGTTGCCGCGCAGGGCGGCGAGGATCGGCGCGACCTTGCTGGGGCCGCTTGCGATGCCGATCGAGCGCGGGATGGTCGCGAACTCGTCAAGCGTCAGCGAGACCAGCGAACGGTTGAGCGAGTAGTTGCAAAGCTTGCCCCCGCGGTCGATGAGATGAGCGAGCAGCTCGCCTGTCGCCCCGGACTTCTCGATCGCCTGGCGATCGGCATTCGAAGACGGATGCAGGTCGTAATAGCTGGAATCGTCGGTCAGGATGGAGCCGACACCCACCACCGCGACATCCGCCTCGCGCGCCTTGCGAAACACGTCTGCGACGGAGCTGATGCCCATCAGCATCTCGCGCTGCTGCGCGGTATCGGCAAACAGCGGCGCATGGATCTGGTAAGCGCGGCCGCCGAGCTTGTCGGCCATCAGCGAGGCGACGTGGTTGACGTCGGTGTAGTGCTTGCCCTGGACCAGGCCGGTGGCGGGAATGATCTCGACGTCGTATCGGCGCCCCGGCTTGAGACCGGCGACCAGCGCGCTGACGCCCTTGCCGCCGGTGATCGAGATCGTGTCGCCATCCTTGATGGTGTCGAGCAGCAGCCCAGCCGCCGCCTCGCCGACCCGCTGCAGGGCCGTGTGCGGATTATCGGAAACCGACGGCACCACCATCGCCCGCTCGATGCCGCCCAGCGCAACCAGCCGTGCTTCCAGGTCGACCAGATGGTCGATCGGCGACTTGATCTTGATCTCGACGAGGCCGAGCTGGTGGCCGCGCTTGATCAGCCGGTTGACCGTCGCGTGCGAGAGGCCGAGTTCCCCGGCGATCTCGGCCTGGGTCTTGCCTTCGATATAATGCAGGACAAGCGCCTGGTGCATCTGACGAACAGCGGCGATGTCGTCGCGGGTGTTGGGAGGGGCCATGGTCTTGCTTCGCCGCCTTTGAGGGTTCAGGACTTCTTGCGGTGCAGGAAATGATCGATCGACACCGCCGCCAGCAGGATGCATCCCTTGATCATGTCCTGCCAATAGACCGAGACGTCGAGCAGGATAAGCGAGCTCGTCACCACCGACAGCAACGCCATGCCGAGGATCGCTCCGAAGATGGTGCCCGAGCCGCCATTCAGCGAAGCGCCGCCGATGACGGCCGCGGCTATGATGTTGAGTTCCATGCCGGCGCCGAAGGTCGGTGTCGCCGCGCCGAAGCGCGCCATGTAGATGACACCGGCCAGGCCGGCGAGGGTCGAGCACAGCACCGTGACCCAGAACTTCACCTGATTGGTCCTGATGCCGGAGAACTGCGCGGCCTTCTCGTTGGAGCCGGTGTAGAAAACCTTGCGGAAGGCCGTGGCGCGACGCAGCAGGAAGTCGAAGATGGCCACCACGACGATGAAGATCAGGATGACATAGGGAATGTTGTTGAAACTGCCCTGGCCGATGGCCTTGAAAGCCGGCGGCAGGGTGAACAGCGACAGCGGCGTGCCCTTGGTGACCACCAGGCACATGCCGCGCACGATGACCATGGCCGCCAGCGACGTGATGAAATGATTGAGGCCTATCACGGTCACGAAGAAGCCCATCGCCGCGCCGATCAGCGCGCTGACGCCGATGCCGATCAGGCTTGCCGTCCAGGGATCGAGGCCGGCGAGGAACAGCGCCCCCGAGACCACCATCGAGAAACACACGACCGAGCCGACGGAAAGGTCGATGCCGCCGACGATGAGCAGGATCGTCATTCCGACGACGACGATGCCTTCGATGGAAAAGCTCATCAGCATGGCGCGGAAATTGCCCCATGTCAGGAAGTGCGGCGAGGCGAAGCTCATGGCGATGCACAGCGCCAGGATGATGACGATCAGCCCGGCCTCGCGCATCGAGGCGAGCTGAGCGAAATTGATGCGCCGCCCGGCGGCCTTGATCTCGGCGTGCACGAGCGCTTCTCCTGATTCCCTAGGCGACATTCTGGGCCTGCCTTTGATTTGAACTGTCTTGAACGCCCGAGGCGAGCATGATGATGGCTTCCTCGCCGAGCTCGCTGGCGGTGAGTTCGCCGGCGATCCTGCCTTCGCGCACCACGACAACGCGGTCGCACAAGCCAATCAGCTCCGGCAGTTCCGACGAGATGACGATGACGCCGACACCGCTGCCGGCAAGCTGGCGCAGCAGCCGGTGGATCTCGACCTTGGCGCCGACATCAATCCCGCGCGTCGGCTCGTCCATGATGATGAC
>NZ_RZOL01000636.1:0-2246 GCF_004022985.1 Mesorhizobium sp. M7A.F.Ca.ET.027.02.1.1
ATCCTGCGCCGCTCCAATCTGGCGCTGCAGAACGCGCGCGCCAGCGGCGTCGGCAACTGGTCGGTCTTCCATGCCGAAATGGGCAGGGTCGCCGACCATCGCCAATGGATCGAATCCGAACTGCACATAGCCTTCGAGCGTGGTGACTTCGACCTTCATTACCAGCCGCAGCTCGATCTCCCGACCGGCCGCATCGTCGGGTATGAAGCGCTTATCCGCTGGCGGCATCCGGAACGCGGCATGATCCCGCCGATGGAGTTCATTCCGATCGCCGAGGAAACCGGCATGATCGGCCCGATCGGCGAATGGGTGCTGCGCAAAGCCTGCAGCGACGCCCGGCATCTGCCCGACGATTGCTTCGTCGCCGTCAACATCTCGCCCGTGCAGTTCATGACCAAGGACTTCGTCGGCATCGTGCGCGACGCCATGACGAGCACCGGCATCAAGCCGTCGCGGCTGGAGCTGGAAGTGACCGAGACGGCGATGATGCAGGACCGCGACCGCGCCGCCGCCATCCTGAAGGAGCTTGCGGATATGGGCATCTCGGTCGCCGTCGACGATTTCGGTACCGGCTATTCCAATTTGAGCTACCTGATCGATTTCTCGTTCGGCAAGCTGAAGATCGACCGGTCCTTCGTCAGCCGCCTCGACACCGATTCCAGCTCGGGTGCGGTCGTCTCGACCATCGTCGGGCTGTCGCGCGCGCTCGGCGTCAGCATCATTGCCGAAGGTGTCGAGACCGAAAGCCAGGCGACGCTGCTCAGGGCGGCCGGCTGCGAGGTGGTGCAAGGCTATCTTTACGGCAGGCCGGCCCCCCTCAAGATCAGGGTCGGCGACGTGCATGTCACCGATGAGGTCCGACGCGTCGCCAATCTGCATTGAACGCGGTGCATTGTATCAACGACGAGCGACAAGCACCTTGAACATGCCATCGCGGGCGAGTTCGGCATGGCTCGAAAAGGCGGCCGCCAGGATCGGCTCATAGGGAAGCTGGCGGTTGGCGACCATGAACAGCCGCCCACCCGGCTTCAAGGCCTTGGCCGCCGCGCGGATCATGCCGGCGCCGATCTCCGGCTCGGCCGCCCGACTACGGTGAAAGGGCGGGTTCATGGCAATCGCGTCGTAGCGCTTCTCGACAGGTTCCTTCAGCAGATCGATCCAGAAGAAGTTTCTGGCGATCGACTGGGTGACCCCTGCCAGATTGAGCTTCGCGGCTTCGAGCGAGGCGAAATCGGCCTCATAGAGGTCGAGCGCCGAAATGCCCGGTGAGCGGACGGCGATCTCGGCAGCCAGATACCCCCAGCCGGCGCAGAAATCGGCAATGTTGCCACGCAGATCATTGGGCAGGTTCTCGACCAGCAATTTGGAGCCGGTATCGATCCGGTCGAAGGAAAACATGCCGGGCCCGGTGCGGAACCGGTTTTCAACCAGCAGAGCGGGATTGGCGGCGCGCAGTTCTTCCGCGGCGGCGAGGTCCGCGGGACGGCGTAACCAGAAGGCGATGCCGTGATATTTTGGCAGATGGCCCTCCAGCGGCACAAGTTCGCCGACGCGCTTGCGCAGGCTGGCAATGCCATCATCCTTGCCGCCGCCAACGACGACCAAGCCGCCCGGCGCCACACGCTCAAGCGCCTGCGCGAGGCGCACTTCGTTCAGACCCCGATGTCGCCCGGCCAGCACAAGTGCCATATCGAAGCCATCGCCTTCCACTTGCGCGGTGACGACGCAGCCAGACGCCTGCAGCGCGCTAAAATGCGGCCGAAAGCCCTGCACGAGGTGAAGCGTCGCCTCGAAGCCTTCAGGCAGGCGAAAACCCGGCTCAGCGCCGAGAAACAGCACGCGCTCGCCCTTTCCCGGCAAAGCAACAGCCTCGGCCTCGAAGGGATGGAAAAGCGTCTTCAACGGCTCGGCGGACATTGTTCGATCTCGACTTGTCTGGGCGATTTGAGAGTGAAAACCGGGGCTGAAATGAAAACGGGCGCGACATAAGCCGCGCCCGCTTCAATTCATGAACTCAAGACGTTCAGGCGGCGTTTTCTTCGCCTTCGGTCTTCTTGTCGCGGGCGAGTTCCTTGCCGGTGGCCTGGTCGACGACCTTCATCGACAGGCGGACCTTGCCGCGCTCGTCGAAGCCCATCAGCTTGACCCAGACCTTGTCGCCTTCCTTGACCACGTCCGAGGTCTTGGCGACCCGGTCGTTGGCAAGCTGCGAGATGTGGACGAGGCCGTCACGCGGACCGAAGAAG
>NZ_RZOL01000637.1:0-2246 GCF_004022985.1 Mesorhizobium sp. M7A.F.Ca.ET.027.02.1.1
GGACGACGATGACGGCCAAAAGAGTGACCAGATAGAGCTTTCGGGCGTCGGGCGGTATGTCGGCGGGCTTACGCCACAGCAGATTTGTCACCCAGGCGGCAAGTCGGCCCCGCGTTGTGCCCTGCGTGACGTCAGCCCAGTAAAGCTCGTAGAAATCGGTGCGGCGCCCATCGACATCGTAGGGCGTGGTGATGCGGCGAAGTTCGTATGAATTGGTCCGGCTGTCGGGAGTGATCCAGCTCTGGTTGATCTTCGCGCCGGCGGGGTCGGCCGGATCGGCGACATGGGCATAAAACGGCGCGCGGCTGGGGTCGTGGCTCCAGACAGCCTGGACAAAGCCGCGCAACGTATCCATCGGCCGCTGTTCGCCCATGCCATGCACTATCACCACCGCCTGGCCAGGCTTGTGCGGCGCTTTTCCGGGCGGCGATGCGATCAGGTCAGGCACCAACGTCTCCGTCGACGATAGGCCCGCCGTCGAGGCGGGAATTCGTCATCGTAGCGCCGAAATCGCCGTCAAGCCAAGAAAGCACGGCCAAGAAAAAGCCCGGCGCGAAGCCGGGCGGTTCTTGGCTTGTCTCGGTGCTGATCCCTGATCAGTGGTCCATCGCCTTGACGATCTCTTCAGTCATCTTCTTGGCATCGCCGAGCAGCATCATGGTGCCGTCCTTGTAGAACAGCGTGTTGTCGATGCCGGCATAGCCGGAGCCGAGCGAGCGCTTGACGAACAGGCAGGTGCGGGCCTTGTCGACGTCGAGGATCGGCATGCCGTAGATCGGCGACGACTTGTCGTCGCGCGCGGACGGGTTGGTGACGTCGTTGGCGCCGATGACATAGGCAACGTCGGCTTGCGCGAATTCCGAGTTGATGTCCTCGAGTTCGAACACTTCGTCGTAGGGCACATTGGCTTCGGCGAGCAGCACGTTCATGTGGCCGGGCATGCGGCCGGCGACCGGGTGAATGGCATATTTGACGTCGACGCCATTGGCCTTGAGCTTGTCGGCCATTTCGCGCAGCGCATGCTGCGCCTGGGCGACCGCCATGCCGTAGCCCGGCACGATGATGACTTTCTGGGCGTTCATCATGAGGTAGGCGGCATCGTCAGCGGAACCCTGCTTGACCGTGCGTTCGATGCCGTCATCGGCGGCCGCTGCCGTCTCGCCGCCGAAGCCGCCGAGAATGACCGAGATGAAGCTTCGGTTCATGCCTTTGCACATGATGTAGGACAGGATCGCGCCGGATGAGCCGACCAGCGCACCGGTGATGATCAGCGCCAGATTGCCGAGCGTGAAGCCGAGTGCAGCGGCCGCCCAACCCGAATAGGAATTCAGCATCGAGACGACGACCGGCATGTCGGCGCCGCCGATCGGGATGATCAGCAGGATGCCGAGCACCAGCGAGGCCGCGACAATCAGCCAGAAGACCAGCTTGGACTCGGTGGTGACCAGCAGCACGATCAGGACGACGAGCGCGATGGCAAGTGCTGCGTTGATGAAGTGGCGGCCGCCGATCATGATCGGCTTGCCGGACATGCGGCCGTCGAGCTTCAGGAAGGCGATGACCGAGCCGGTGAAAGTGATGGCGCCGATGGCGACGCCTAGGCTCATCTCGATCAGGGCCTGGGCATGGATGTCGCCATCCGTGCCGATGCCGAAGCTTTCCGGCGCATAGATGGCGGCGGCCGCCACCATGACGGCGGCGAGGCCGACCAGCGAGTGGAAGGCGGCGACCAGCTGCGGCATCGAGGTCATGGCGATGCGGCGCGCGGTGACGGCGCCGACGCCGCCGCCAATGGCCAGGCCGAGCACGATCAGGCCGAAGCGGCCGGCCGAGGGGGTTGCCAGCGCCAGCGTGGTGGCGATGGCGATGCCCATGCCGATCATGCCGTAGAGATTGCCCTGGCGGCTGGTGGTCGGATGCGACAGGCCGCGCAGCGCCATGATGAACAGGACGCCGGAGACCAGATAGAGGAAGGACGCGAAGTTGGCGTTCATGGCGCTCTACTTGTCCTTCTTCTTGTACATGGCCAGCATGCGCTGGGTGACGAGGAAGCCGCCGAAGATGTTGACCGACACCAGCATCAGCGCGACGAAGCCGAAGCCCGCGGCAATGCCGGAGGCGGCGATGCCGACGGCAAGCAGCGCGCCGACGACGATGACCGAAGAGATGGCGTTGGTGACGGCCATCAGCGGCGTATGCAGTGCGGGGGTCACCGACCAGACGACGTAATAGCCGACGAAGATCGC
>NZ_RZOL01000638.1:0-2230 GCF_004022985.1 Mesorhizobium sp. M7A.F.Ca.ET.027.02.1.1
GGGCGTGCCATGCGTATAGGGATTGTCGCCGAAATAACGGTCGTTGGTGTCGGAATGCGCGTCGAAATGGATCATGCCGACGGGCGCCTTGCGGGCCACGGCGCGCAGCTCCGGCAACGTCGTCAGATGATCGCCGCCCGCTGCAAGCGGAATGGCGCCCGCCGTGACGATCGCCGCGATGCCGTCCTCGATGCGCTTCAGCCCGTCCAGGAGGTTGATTGGATTGACCGAGAGATCGCCGACATCGGCGACATTGGCGATGCTGAACGGCTCGGTCCCCGAGACGTGATGGGCGCGCCGCATCAGGCTCGACTGGTTGCGGATTTCGCGCGGGCCATGCCGCGCACCGGCGCGATTGGTGGTGCCACCGTCCCACGGTATGCCGACGAGCGCGATGTCGAGCCCCTCCGCACTCGCCACGGCCGGCAGTCTCATGAAGGTCGAAAGTCCGGCGAAACGAGGAACGGCGGAGGCATCGATCGGCTGGAAGAAATTGCTGCTCATGGTGTCGGCACCTCAGAAGAATTCACGTTTGACGATTTCCGCAATGCGGGTCTCGCAGTCGTCGAGCAGCCACCGGCCCTTTTCGGCCGATGAGCCCTCGGTCAGCGACAGCACGCCGGATGGCGGCACTTCCTCGGCTGGCTTGGGATAGCGATCATATGGCCTGAACTGCGCCGGGCCGTCATGCAGTGCCTTGCCGAGGTCGACGAACTCGGGACGCAGCGCCAGCATCATCGAGGTCTCGATGACGCTCGCATGTTCCAGCTCGATGCCGGGATAACCATCGGGGAACACTTTCGCCAGCGTCTCTGTGCGCACCATTTCCCAATGATCGATGCGCAGGATCGTCAGATCCGCCGCACGCTCGCGGCCGATGGCGTCGAGCGCCAGTTCGATGCCTTCGATCGACGGGCCGATGTTCTCGTAGTGGCCGTTGAGGACAACGATGCGCCGGACCTTCTGGCGATAGAGATCGCAGATCACATCCTTGACCAGCAGCGAAAACGTATGCGCCGTGATGTTGATCGTGCCGGGGAAGGCCGGGCCGCCGCCTGTTCTCGGCTGCGAGCGGTTGCCGTAGGCAATGGTCGGCGCGACGAGGCCGCCAACCTGCTTCGCCACCGTCTCGGCGATGGCGGTGGGAAGCACAACATCGACGTTCATCGCCATGTGGTGGCCGTGCTGTTCGGTCGAGCCGAGCGGCAGGAAGATGGGAGCGCCGGCGGCGATCCGCTTCTCGGCTTCGGGCCATGGCAGTTCAGCGAGGAAAACTCGGTCTTTCATGATCATCTCGTTTCAAAGCATCGCCGCGCCACCATTGGCGCCCAGGCATTGTCCAGTGAAGAAGGTCGCGCCGGGGCCGGCAAGGAAGACCACCGCGGAGGCGATTTCATCCGGCCGGCCGATCCGCCCCAGCGGGTGTGTCGTTTCAAGCGCGCGCTGGCTCTCGCTCAGCGCCTCGAAACCGAGAAGCGGCGTGTCTGTCGGCCCCGGCGCCACGGCGTTGACCAGGATGCGAGGCGCAAGCTCGCGCGCCCAGGATCGGGTCAGGCCGAGCAATGCGGCCTTGGTCGCGCAATAGACCGAGGCGCTCGCCCGGCCGAGATAGGCAAGCTCGGAGGCGATGTTGATGATGCGGCCGCCATCGGGAAGGTACGGCAGGACTTCCCGCGCCACGATGATGGCGCCGCGCACATTGACGGCAAACATGCGGTCGACATGGTCGAGCGAAATCGCGCCAAGCGGTGCTTCCTGCAGGATGCCGGCATTGTTGATCAGGATGTCATAGCCGCCGATCCGTTCCGCTCCTTGCCTGACCGCGGCAATAATGTCGGCCTCATTGGCAAGGTCGCAGGCAAGGATCGGGATATCGCCTTCGGATGCCTTGAGATCGAAGCCGAGAACCATGGCTCCGGCGTCCCGCAAGGCGAGCGCGGTCGCGCGGCCGATGCCGCTGGCCGCACCGGTGATCAGCGCGCGTTTTCCGTGCAGCGGGGTTACCAAGGCACTTCTCCCCTGTCGACGCCGAGCGACTGCCCGGTGATGTTGGCCGCGAGATCCGACGCCAGGAACAGGTAGGTGCCGGCCATGTCGGCCGGCTCCATCAGGCCGGGCAGGGCTTGCGCGCCGACCATGTCTTCGAGCAGTGCTGGTTCACTGACGCCGCCTTGCTCGGCCATGCGGCCAAGCGAGCGCATCGATGCTTCCGTGCGGACCCATCCCGGAC
>NZ_RZOL01000639.1:0-2229 GCF_004022985.1 Mesorhizobium sp. M7A.F.Ca.ET.027.02.1.1
GTGCTGGACGCCTGCCCGAACATGCTTTGGCTGGTGAAGGGCGGCGGCGGAATCCGCAACTGGCGCGAATTTCTGGCCGCGGCCGAGGTTGCCCGGCCGGCCATGGGCGTCAGCCCGAGCGCTTGGGAGGAAGCGCGAACGGCAATGGGTGAGCAGCAGGCGGCAATCACCATTGCCGCGATCTACCAGCGGCAGGACCAGATCAACAGCGCCGGCGGCTATTTGCGCAGCCTGACGGACCGAGCAAAGGCCGGAAAGTTCTCAGTCTGGCCAATGGTGATGGCTTTGTTGCGGGCAAAGCTTGACGCATCGAAGACGACCGGAACCGGAACCGGTTCCGAAGCTGAAGCCGCGGCCGTCGATTTGGAGACGGCCGGCAAGGTTGTGCGCACCGAATCCCGGTTGGAAATCAGCGATGCCTTGCGCCGCAGCCTCGACAAGTCGGGGCGCAGATCATGATGAGCCGGACGGGTTTTGATCCGCACTATGGGACATGGACGATGGCTGCAGCGCTTGTCGGGAAGAGCGTCTTATGAGAGCATCGAGGGCATGAAAAACGAACGCGACCGGGAACCGACGCCCGATGAAACGGCCGGAATAGTGTGGTGGAACTCACTTGCCGAATCCGATCGTGCGGCTTGGCTGGCGCGGGCTGACAGCGCGGTTCCAGCTGATGCCTGGGCGGCGTACAAGCGGCTCGGGAATGTTGAGCGTCAGCCACGGACCGTAAACTGAGGACTGTTCTGTAGCGGGATGACGTCCTTGTACCTCGGTCAGCTCGCGGGTAGTTCGGCAACGAGACCAAGCCGGCGGGCTCGATCGAGCAGGTTCTTGACCGACGAGGCAGACCATTTTGCGCTTCCTCGTGGGGTTCGCTCATGCAGGCGCTCGAGCTGTCCGGCAATGTCGCGTAGCGATAGTTCTGGGTTAGACTGCGAAATCCCTGCCACAAGGGTCATCAGGCGATCTTCGGGAGGCAGAGGAGACGCCCGCTTTAGCAGTGTGGATTCGGCCAGGTGCTCGGTGACGAGCCACCTCACTGCCCGCCGCAGTCGTTCAGGCGTCCAGTCGAGGCCGCGCTGCTTCAGGACCCGAACGATGTCGTCCCAGTTATGGTCTGGTCGCATCCGGCGGACCGTCGGAAGCCACTGGTTCATCGTTGATTGTAGCCGTCGGCCATAAGCCGCCTTTTGCACCGCGGTCATCTTCGCCAGGGCTTCGGGCTTGCGCTCCCGGATACCAGGATTGCCTGGCAGTCGCCCCTTCGATCGTGCAGCGATGATGCCGGCCTTGGTCCGTTCCGAGATCAGCGCACGCTCGAGCTGGGCAACGGCACCGAGGACCTGTAGCGAAAACATGCCCTGTGGCGTCGACGTGTCGATCGGATCTCGCAGAGATCGGAAATGCGCGCCCTTCTCAGTCAGATTCTCGATCACCTGAAGAAGATGGCTGACAGAGCGTGCAAGGCGATCGAGACGCACAACGACCAGGACATCGCCGGCGCCGATCTCGCTGATCAACCGCAATAGGGCAGGGCGGGCTCTCGACGCACCGGATCCATGTTCCTGAACGACGACGTCACAGCCGGCCGACCGTAGCTCAATTTCCTGCGCTTCCGTCGCTTGTTCGTCCGTCGACACGCGCGCGTAGCCGATTTGCCGGCCCTGTGGTCGACCGGAGCGTCGATCTTGCGCCTCACGGGCCATTTGCGGCGTCTCTCAGCATCGGGAAGGGCGGTTGTACAAACCCCGAAGATATCAGCAAACGATCGTTTGTAAACGTCTCTAGTGGCCCTTTACATCGCGCCTATCGCTTCGATGAGCCGGTAAATCAACTTTTTCGGCCTGCTGAGCGTCCTAGGGCGTCGTGCTGTACAGTCCCGATATGAGGGACTTATCGATAGTGAGAAGTGCGCCGGAGAAGGTCCCCTGCAAGTCAACCTAAGCGCCCGATAGCTTGACTGTCGCGAATCAGCCATCATGAAAACAATGGCTTACGACATCGGCGATCTGTCCCTGAAAACCCTGATCGGGCCGGTTTCCCGCGCGACCGAAGCCTTGGCGCGGCTCGACGAGCGCCTGGCCCGCTCGCCGGTCCGCGACGGCTTTGTCGAGCGCCAGCATTTTGCAGACGCGGCCGCCGCGCTCTGGCTCGAGGGCGAGCTCGTCCACCTCGAGGATCTTGTCCTGCACGACGCCCACATGGACACCCGCGCCCCGACCCACGAAC
>NZ_RZOL01000063.1:0-21420 GCF_004022985.1 Mesorhizobium sp. M7A.F.Ca.ET.027.02.1.1
CGGTGAGGATCGGCGTCGAGAAGTCGGTGAAGCCGACCTCGCCCATGCGCTTGCGCATTTCCGCGATGATTTTTGTACGCGCAATGATGTTCTTGTGCAGCGTCTCGCGGCGCAGATCGAGGAAGCGGTATTTCAGCCTGATATCCTCGGGATAGTCAGGCTCGCCGAACACCGGCAGCGGCAATTCCTTGGCGGCCGACAGCACCTCGATCTCGCGGGCGAAGATCTCGATCTCGCCGGTCGGCAAATTGGCGTTGGCGGTCTCGGGCAAACGCGCCTTGACCTCGCCGTCGACCCGAATGACCCACTCGCCGCGCACGGTTTCGGCGACCTTGAAGGCAGGAGAATCCGGATCAGCGACGATCTGGGTCAGGCCATAATTGTCGCGCAGGTCGATGAAGAGAAGGCCGCCATGATCGCGCACGCGATGCACCCAGCCCGACAGGCGAACGGTCGAGCCGACGTCGCTCTTCCTCAACTGGGCACAGGTATGGCTGCGGTAACGGTGCATTGTCATTGGTAAGGTCCGGGGTGCTGGGTTGCAGGCCGAAGCATCCGGCCTGAAAATTTGCGCGAAAAGCGCATGGGAGGCCGGATTTGTCAAGGCAACAGCCCGGGTTGGTATCTCGGCCCCGCTTTCCCAGGCGACCTATGAGCCCAGTGCCGATAGGCGAAGACGCTGAGCAAGGTGATCGACGACCAATGCAGCGCTGGCGGACGACGTTGCGGCACGATGAAGGCGAATCTCCGCCCCCGGCAGCGGCGGTACATGCCGGCCGGGATGGACATCTCGCAGGCCTGGCGCAAGCATGCTGCCTTTAACCACGGTGACCGCCAGGCCCTGTTCGACAATTGCCTCCGTGGCTGAGAGGCTCGGGCTGACATAGGCCAATCGCCATGGCCGGCCTGCCTTGTTGAGCGCCTCAATTGCCCAGGAACGAAACAGGCAATCGGGGCTCGACAGAGCGACGGGCAGCGGATCGAGTTCCTCGACGGCTCGCGTCGCCGCCGCTGCCCAAATCGCCCTTTCGCGGCATATCAAATCTCCCTCGGTCGTACCTTCCGGGTGCATGGCGATGACGGCGTCGAACGAGGACCCAAGCCGTTTCAGGAGCCGGGCGGTGAGACCAATCTCCATTTCGACCTGCACCAACGGAAATCGCTCGGCGATGCCGGCAAGGAGGCGCGGCAGGATCTTGGTGCCATAATCTTCCATGACCCCGATGCGAACCTGTCCGGCCACCTGCTGACCGGAAACACGCGCAATCGCCTGCTCATTGAGAGCAAGTATGCGGCGGGCATCGATCAGAAAGCCCTCCCCGGCGGCGGTGAGTTCAACGCGGGCTGTCGAGCGCCGGAACAAGATGGTCTCGATGCGCTCCTCAAGACGTTTCACCTGCAAGCTGACGGCCGCCTGCGTTCTATTGAGCTGCTCGGCGGCTCGCGTGAACGAGAGTCGCTCGGCAACGACGACAAAGGCCCGCAGAAGGTCCGGATCGAGATTCGGGATACTCATAGTGGAATGTTATCAAACTCATTGAGCTTATTCGATTCCTTATGGCCCGCCTTCCCGATATCCCCGGTTCCGAGCCAGCAAGGTCGGGAACCATGGAAGTCACAGGAGTGCTCGCCGCGATTCTCTCCAGCGCTTTCGGGGGCACCGCCGTTGGTGCAACGCGATATCTCGCGGGCACGCTCGATCCTCTGGCTATCGGTGCCGTCCGGTTCGGCGGCGGCTTTCTGGTTTTGGCCGCCGTCGCTCTCTGGCGGCGAGACAGGTGGCCGCCGAAGAGCGACTGGCTCGGCACTGGCGCATTGGGTCTTCTGTTCTTCGGGCTGTTTCCGGTGCTCTTCAATGGAGCCCTTGTCTACACGACGGCCGCGCGAGGTGCGCTTGCGCTTTCGACACTGCCTCTGCTCACCATGCTTGCCGCGGCAGTTCTGAAGATCGAGCCGCCGACCATCCGCAAGATCGTCGGTGTCCTGATCGCAATGGCAGGAGTGGCCGTAGCGCTCGGCACGAGCCTGACGACTGCTCCCCCAGATGCCTGGCGCGGAGATCTTCTCATGGTCGCGGCCGCTTTCTGCATGGCGCTCTACAACGTCTGGTCGAGACCATTTCTATCCCGCACCGCGCCAATCCCGTTCGTGGCGTTTGGCATGGGCGTGGGCGCGGTCTGCCTATCGGTCCTGGTGGTTTCGAGCGGAGGCTTCGCGCGACTTGCCACTCTCAGCGCACCTCAGTGGATCGCGAGCGCTTATCTGGCCATAATTTGCGGCGCCTTCATTTTCTTCCTTTGGGCATTCGCGCTCGAGCGCGCGCCGCCGACACTGGTTGCCGTCTCCGTTGCGGTGAATCCGGTGACGGCATCGATCTTCGGTGTTGTCTTCCTGGGCGAACAAGTGAGCGCGAACCTGATTGTCGGGCTGATGGCAGTCCTCGCAGGAATAGGCGTCGCAACGGGAGCAGCCGAGCGGCTTGGCCTGTGGCCCGACGATCGGCAGTCACGTCGAAGGCAGCCCTGAGCGCTGACCAAGCAAAACGGGGGAAACGAATCCAGGCGAATACAGCGATCATCCCTGTTGGCGCAGGGAATTGCTGCTGGCGTTGGCCAGGGCGATGGTCCAAGAAGGGATCACCGACACGTGATCGCCTCTTCATGTCCTCCATCCGCCCGATGATCCCGCTTCTTCTCGCCGCCGGCATCTTGCTCGGCGGCAATGGGCTGCAGAGCACGCTGATCGCGCTGCGCGGCGCGCAGGAAGGGTTTTCGGCTTCCGACATCGGCCTGATGGGCACCTTCTACTTCGCCGGCTTCCTGCTCGGCTGCCTGGCCATCACCCGCATCATGAAGGCGGTCGGCCATATCAGGGCATTTTCGGCGCTGGCGGCAATCGCCTCGGTCGGCACCTTGCTCCTGGTGCTGGTCATCGATCCGGTGATGTGGTGCGCGGTGCGCCTTGCTGGCGGCTTCTGCTTCGCCGGGCTGTTCACCATCGTCGAAAGCTGGCTGAATTCCGGCGTCGGCAATCACGACCGGGCACGCGTGCTGGCGATCTACCGGATGGTCGACATCGGTTCGGTGACATCAGCCCAGTTCCTGATCCCGGTCTTCGGCGCCGGCGGTTTCGCCATCTTCGCCATCATGTCGATGATGATCACCTTGTCGCTGGTGCCGGTGTCGCTCGGCGACCGCTCCAACCCGGCACCACCCGAAGAGGTCAAGCTCGACCTGGCGCGCGTCTGGCGGATTTCGCCGCTGGGCTGCTTCGGCTGCATCGCCGTCGGCGTCACCAACAGCGCCTTTCGCACCTTGTCGCCGGTCTATGCCGAGCAGATCGGCATGTCGGTAGCCGATGTCGTCACCTTCGTCAGCGTCGGCATCTTCGGCGGCGCCATCATCCAGTATCCGCTTGGCTACCTCTCCGACCGCTGGGATCGGCGCCGCGTGCTCTTGATCACGACCTGCTGCGCGATGCTTTCGGCACTGGCGCTGGTGTTCATCGCCGGCAGCAATCCGGCGCTCAACTTCATCCTCATCTTCATCTTCGGCTGTTTCGCCATGCCGCTCTATTCGCTGTCGGCGGCGCATTCGAACGATCGCGCCGACACGGGCGAGTTCGTGCTGATCAATGCGGCGCTGATGCTGTTCTATTCCTTCGGCGCCATTGGCGGCCCGTTCGCCGCCTCGACGGCGATGCAATATTTCGGACCGGGCGCCCTGTTTGTATTCAGCGCGGTGGTCTATGCGATCTTCATCGCCGTCATCCTTTACCGCATGCAGGCCCGGTCCGGTGTGCCGGCAGGCAGGCGCGGCCGCTTCACCGCGCTTCTGCGCACTTCGACGGTTTTCGCGCGGCTGGCCAGGAGAAACGACGATTCCGATGGTCCGGGAACCTGATGATGGCGGTGCCAAAGCTTGACGAAAGCCCCGGCGGCTGAAATCTAGGAAGACCTTACTCCTGTCAAAAGCGATTTGATGCACGTCATCACCACCCAGAAAGAACTCGAGACCGTTCTCGCCGCTTTCGAAAAGTCGGATTTCGTCACCGTCGACACCGAATTCATACGAGAAACGACGTTTTGGCCGATCCTGTGCCTCATACAGATGGCCGCACCCGGCGTGACGGCGTTGATCGATCCGCTGGCTCCCGATATCAACCTGAAGCCGTTCTTCAGGCTGATGGCCAACGAGGCGGTGGTCAAAGTCTTCCACGCCGCGCGGCAGGACATCGAAATCATCGTCCACCTCGGCGATCTGGTTCCGCATCCGGTGTTCGACACGCAAGTGGCGGCGATGGTCTGCGGCTTCGGCGACAGTGTTTCCTACGATCAGCTCGTGCAGCGCATCACCGGCGCACGGCTCGACAAGTCATCGCGCTTCACCGACTGGCGCCACCGGCCGCTTTCCGACAAGCAGCTCGACTACGCGCTGGCCGACGTTACGCATCTCATCGAGGTCTATCAGCACCTCAGCGCCGAATTGGAGCGAGAAAACCGCGCCCATTGGCTCAACGAGGAGATGGAGGTCCTGACCTCCCGCGAGACCTATGATCCTCATCCCGAGGACGCTTGGAAGCGGCTGAAGATGCGGTTGCGGAAACCGCAGGAACTGGCGATCGTGCAAGGCGTTGCGGCGTGGCGCGAGCGCGAGGCGCGCGAACGCGACGTGCCGCGCGGCCGCGTTCTGAAAGACGACGCGATCTACGAGGTGGCGCAGCAGGCGCCGCGCGACGCGGCAGCCCTCGGCAAGCTGCGCACGACGCCGAAGGGCTGGGAGCGCTCCTCGACGGCAACGGCGCTGCTTGGCGCGGTCAACACCGCGCTTGCCTTGCCCAAGGAAGAGATGCCGAAACTGCCAAAGAGTTTCCAGCCGCCCGAGGGCTCGAGCGCCGCGGCGGAACTGTTGAAGGTGCTGCTGCGGATCGTTGCCGAAAAGGAGGGCGTCGCTTCCAAGGTGCTGGCCTCCAGCGACGACATCGACCGTATCGCCGCCGAGGGCGAGGAAGCCGACGTACCGGCGCTGCAAGGCTGGCGGCGCGCGGTGTTCGGCGAGGCCGCGCTCAAGCTGGTACGCGGCGAGATCGGCATCAAGTTCGACAAGCGCAAGATCGCGGTGTTCGACCTTTAGGCGAACGGACTTCCCTTCTCCCCTGTGGGAGAAGGCAGAAGCGCTCTGCTCAGACCGCGCCGAGCAGGTGCAGCGCGAACCAGATCCATCCCAGCAGGAGAATCACCGCACTGACGAAGAATGACCGGCTGCGCAGCAGCAGATTGTTGCTGGTCAGGTGAATCCAGGCATGGAAATAGCGGGACGCGACGAAAACCCACATCAGCGACAAGGTCAGATAGTTGACGCCGTTGGTCAGGTGCAGCGTCAGGCACAGCACGTAAAACAGCACCGGCAGTTCGAACTGGTTGGTGAGATTGGCGGCAACGGTGACGCTGGAGGCCGGTTCGGCCGAACGCACCTTGAACTGACCGGCCTTCGCCTCGCCTGACCTTATTGCGCCGTATCTGCGACGACCCAGGACGCAGTAGACGATGTAGATCAGCAGCACATGCGCGAGAACGGGCCAGAAGATCGTGGTCTGGTTCATCAAGTGCCCCCTGCCCGGTTGGGCTTCGCGTGCGGCATCAGGCCTGGCGTTTCTGGCCCGCCAGCCAGAAGGCCGCGATGACGATCACCGGTATGGCGAAAAGCGCGAATTTGGTGACGGTGAGCGCCGAGGCGAAAGACAGCGAGTCCGGGTTGGCCGACAGGAAATCGGACAGAAGCCGCGCCACCGCAAAGTTCTGAACGTAATGTGCAAGCGTGTAGGGAAGCACCAGGACCAACGCGAAAATCGACTGCAGCTGCGCTGGCAGCACGCGGAAAGCCTTCAATCGCCGGCCGGTGGCCAGGATGAGGCTGACCAGCGTGACCGACAGCAGCGCCGGGAACAACAGATCGAAGGTCAGATAGTGCCAGACGAGAATGATCTCGCCGCCGCGCCGGCCGAGCGCCGTCAGCCAGGCCATGCCTTCGTCCGGCGTAAACCCTAAAATGCGCATGTCGAGCGACGGCAAGCCGCCGCTCAACTGGCGGAAATAGAAGAATTCCAGAGCCGTCATGGCGATGAAAACCACCGCCGACAGGAAACAGAGCGCGCCTGCGTGGCGAGACAGCCGCAGGATCGTTGCCGTCAGGTTCCGCCCGAGCCCGTACTGGTCAGGCTCCACCGGGATAGTTCGGGCTTTCGCGGGTAATCGTGACGTCATGGGCGTGGCTTTCACGAAGTCCGGCATTGGATATGCGCACAAAAGTGGCGCGCTCGCGGAAATCGGCAAGGTCGCGGCCACCAACATAACCCATAGCGGCTTTCAAGCCGCCCGCAAGCTGGTGCAGCACGCCAGACACAGGCCCCTTGTAGGGAACCTGCCCTTCGATGCCTTCCGGAACCAGTTTCAGCGTGTCGCGCACCTCGGCCTGGAAGTAGCGATCGGCGGAGCCGCGGGCCATCGCGCCGACCGAGCCCATGCCGCGATACGCCTTGAAGGAGCGGCCCTGGTGCAGATAGACCTCGCCGGGGCTTTCGTCGGTCCCAGCCAGCAGCGAGCCGATCATGGCGGCACTTGCGCCGGCGGCGAGCGCCTTGGCGAGATCGCCGGAATATTTGATGCCGCCATCGGCGATAACCGAGACGCCGGATTTGTGCGCCGTCTCGACCGCCGACATGATCGCCGAGAGCTGCGGCACGCCGACGCCGGCGACGATGCGGGTGGTGCAGATGGAGCCCGGACCGATGCCGACCTTGACGGCGTCGGCACCGGCGTCGATCAGCGCCTGCGTGCCCGCGGCGGTGGCGACGTTGCCGGCCAGGATGCGAACTGAGTTGGAGAGTTTCTTGGCGCGCGTCACCGCGTCGAGCACGCGTTGCGAGTGGCCATGCGCGGTGTCGATCACCAGAAGGTCGACGCCGGCATCGATGAGACGTTCGGCGCGTTCATAGCCGTCATCGCCGACGCTGGTGGCCGCGGCGGCGCGCAAGCGGCCCTGTGCGTCCTTGCTGGCGTGCGGGTTGAGCTGCGACTTCTCGATGTCCTTGACGGTGATCAATCCGACGCAGTTGCCCTGCCTGTCGACGACAACCAGCTTTTCGATGCGGTGCTGATGCAGAAGCCGCTTGGCCTCGTCCTGGTCGACGTTCTCCTTGACCGTGATCAGGTTGTCACGGGTCATCAGCTCATGGACCTTCTGCGCTGGATCGGAGGCAAAGCGCACGTCGCGATTGGTCAGGATGCCGATCAGCCGCCCGACTTTGTGGCCGCCAGTGCCACCATTCTCGACCACCGGAATGCCCGAGATCGAATAGCTGCGCATCAGGCCCAGCGCGTCGGCGAGCGTCGCGTCGGGGCCGATGGTGACAGGATTGACCACCATGCCGGATTCGAATTTCTTGACCTGCCGCACCTGCTCGGCCTGTTCGGCCGGCGAGAAATTGCGGTGGATGACGCCAATGCCGCCGGCTTGGGCCATGGCGATGGCGAGCCTGGCCTCGGTGACGGTGTCCATCGCCGCCGAGAGGATCGGCACGTTGAGGTCGATGTCGCCGGCGATGCGGGTGCGGACATCGGTCTCGCCGGGCATGACCTCGGAATGGCCGGGCTGCAGCAGCACGTCGTCAAAGGTCAGCGCCAATGCGCCAGTGGACGTTTCGATGATTTTTGCCATGGCCAGTCCCTTGAATATAAAACGCGGTGGGGGAATACAAAAAAGCGCTGGACCGGAATGGACAGCGCCGACTCGTTTCTTCCCTTTCAGGATTGGCGCTGGCTGGTACCACGTCCAAGCGCCAATGAAAAGCCGATCGTCTCGGTGTTTCGCGTTCTATCCAGAAGACTCCCCCAAGAGAGCATTGAGCAGTGCGTGACGCGGCGATGCGAAAGGGCTGACGACAGTTACCCCACCCCATGTGAAGCCATCTTGCAGGTCTTCCGAAAGGAGCATCCGACAACCGGTTTGGGAAGCGGTGGACAGAATGACCGCGTCCCAAATGCTGAAGTGGTGGTCCGTAGCCAGATCAGCCGCCATCATCATTACGTCTTGCACTGTCGCGGCAACTGGAAACGCGTCGCGCCAGCCCAGAAGGGCATCCCGGGCTTCTACAGGCGGTCTTCCGGCCTTGCGGACGAGAACGTTGTACAGCTCACCAAGGACCTGAACAGGAATAACAGCAGCCTCTTGCGGTAGGTTGCGCAGCAGTTCAAGAACAATATCGCGCTTCTCGGCACCGTTGACCCCTTCCGCGCAGGCAAGGACATTGGTGTCGAGCGCAACCTTCATCGCTCGTCCTCGTAGAGCTCGCCACGGGTCCAGCGCCCGACATCCAAAACAGGCTGGAGCTCGAGGCGCGACAACAACGCTACGCGCGAGCGGGAAGCCACACCCTGCTGTCGATCGGCGGGCACTATTCGCGCGACCGGGCGTCCGTGACTGGTCACGACGTAGCTCTGTCCTTCGCGAACACCGCGCAGGATGAGAGAGAACTTGCGGTTGGCATCGGCTGCCGAAACGGCTTCTTCCATGACAAAGTCCATATAGTAGTTATATACACTACAATAATGTGACACATCGCCATTCGCAAGCTATTCTTTGCTGCTTGGCCAGCGCCTGGAGACGGAACGAGAAGACCTTGGCCGTCCCGGCAGTTCTGATTTAGGCACGGCGGCAGGCCAAGCGAACTGCCAGTCCCCCAGCGGTCGCACAAAAGTGACAGCAAATTAACACGACATGAGAGCCAGCCCATGATAACCGCCCTGCATGTTGGCTTGCCTCCCGGTCAACCGTAAAACAATCAAGTCGGACGCGTTTTGTGAACCGCACCATCCCGCTCATCCTGGCGGTCGCCCTTTTCATGGAAAACATGGATTCGACCGTCATTGCGACATCGCTGCCGGCGATCGCCGTCGACATCCACACCAGTCCGATCGCGCTCAAGCTGGCGTTGACCGCCTATCTCGTGTCGCTGGCGATCTTCATTCCGATCAGCGGCTGGATGGCAGACCGTTTCGGCGCCAAGAATATCTTTCGCGCCGCGATCGCGGTCTTCATCGTCGGGTCGATAGCCTGTGCGCTCTCCGGTTCGCTGCCGGCTTTTGTGGTCTCCCGCTTTCTGCAAGGCATTGGGGGCGCCATGATGACGCCGGTTGGGCGTCTGGTGCTGGTGCGCGCGACACCGAAAAGCGAACTCGTCGCGGCGATGTCCTGGCTGACCGTTCCGGCGCTGGTCGGGCCGCTGGTCGGACCGCCGGTCGGTGGCTTCATCACCACCTATTTCACCTGGCATTGGATTTTCCTGATCAATGTGCCGATCGGCGTGGTCGGCATCTGGCTGGCAACACGTTTCCTGCCGGAGACCGAACCCGCGCAGACCCCGCCACTTGATTTCATCGGCTTCGTGCTGAGCGGGCTGGCGGCATCCGGCGTGGTGTTCGGCCTGTCGGTGGTCAGCTTGCCATATCTGCCGCCAATCGTCGGTGTCACCACCGTAGCGGTCGGCCTACTGTCGGGCGCGCTCTATCTGCTGCATGCGCGCCACGCCAAAAACCCGCTGCTGGCGCTCGAACTGTTCCGCAACCAGGTGTTCCGCTCCTCGGTGCTTGGCGGCGGACTGTTCCGCATCGGCATTGGGGCTGTGCCGTTCCTGTTGCCGCTGATGTTCCAGATCGGCTTTGGGCTGACGCCATTCCAGTCCGGCATGATCACCTTCGTCTCTGCAATCGGCGCCATCGGCATGAAATTCGTCACCGCGCTGATCTTCCGCGTCGCCGGCTTCCGCCGCGTTCTGGTTATCGGTTCGCTGGTCGCCGCCGCATCGATCGCCATCAACGGGCTGTTCACACCCGACACACCTTATCTCTTGATGCTGGCCATGCTGCTCGTCGGCGGCTTCATCCGATCGATGTTCTTCACTGGCGTCAATGCGCTCGCCTATGCCGAGGTTTCGGCTGAAGACACCAGCAAGGCGACGCCGATTACAGCGGTGTTCCAGCAGTTGTCGGTCGCGCTCGGCGTGGCGCTGGCCGGCGGAATCCTGGAAGTATCGACGTCAATCCATGGCGGCCCGCTGTCGCTGGACGACTTCCACATTGCCTTCTTCATCGTTGCAGCGGTCTCGGCGGCGGCATCGCTATCCTTCGTCCGGCTGGCACCCGACGCCGGCAACGCCATCTCCGGTCACGGCCGGCTGACAACACCCAAGACGCTGGAAACGGTGAGCCCACCCGGCAACTGATGGCAGCTACGCTTCGGCCTCGCCTTCTGGACGGCCCGATTCGCCCGACGGCGGACCGACGGTGCCCTGTCAGTCGTCGGCGTCCCCCGGCCCTTCGCTATGGCTCCGGGCGCTCGAGGCCTTCGGAACGTCCACTGGACGTTCCGATCCGCCTGACGGCGGACCGGCCTCTCGCCCCTTGAAGTCCTTGGCCAGCAAATAGAGCTCGACCGATTCATCCCGCGACGCCGGCGGCTTGACGTGATGGACGGAGCGGAAGTTCTTCTTGAGCATCGAGAGCAGCTCGTTTTCGGCGCCGCCCTGGAAGGTCTTGGCGAGGAAATGCCCACCCGGCTTCAGCACCGACAGCGCAAAATCGGCCGCCACCTCGCACAGATGCATGGTGCGGATATGGTCGGTCCGCTTGTGGCCGGTGGTCGGTGCCGCCATGTCGGACAACACGATGTCCGGATCCCCACCCAGCGCCTCGGCCAGCTTCTGCGGCGCCAGCGGATCGAGGAAATCCATCAGCAGCACCGGAGCGCCGGGCACGGCGTCCATTTCCAGATAATCGATGCCGATGACATGCGGCTTGTCGGCCGTCGATTTCGTCCGCGCGGCGGCGACCTGGCACCAGCCGCCGGGGGCGGCGCCGAGATCGATCACCTTCATGCCGGGTTTCAGCAGATGGTGCTTGTCGTCGATCTCGATCAGCTTGTAGGCCGCGCGTGAGCGATAGCCGTCAGCCTTGGAGCGCTGGACATAGGGATCGTTGATGTGGCGCTGCAGCCAGCGGCGCGACGATTCCTTCAGCCCGCTCTTCTTCTTGATCCGCGTCTTCAGCACACGAATGCTGGCTGATCCTGGTTTTTCCGGTTTCTTGGTCATTGCTTATTTCTTCGGTTCGGGCTCACGCTCTGCCACGCCCATCGTTGCGCCAGACGCCATCATCGGCCATCAGTTCGCTCAAAATACCTTCGCGCAGGCCACGATCGGCGACTCGCAGCCGCTCGGACGGCCACACGGCGCGGATCGCCTCGAGGATAGCACAGCCGGCCAGCACCAGATCGGCGCGATCGGCACCGATGCAAGGGTTGGCGCAGCGCTGCTGGAAATCCCAGCCAACCAGTCTTTCGACCATGCGATCGACGCTGTCGCGGTCCATCCACAGCCCGTCGACACGGCGGCGATCGTAGCGTTCGAGCTCAAGGTGAACGCCGGCCAGCGTCGTCACGGTTCCGGACGTGCCCAGCAGATGGAAATTCGGACTGGCCTTGAGATGGCTCAGCCGATCGCGACCGTCGAAGCTGGCCAGCCGGCCGGCAACGTCGTCGACCATGGCGGCGAAGATCTCGCGCGTCACCGTGCGGCCGCCAAAGCGCTCGGCCAGCGAGACGACGCCGACCGGCAGCGACGTCCACGACACGATATGATTGGCCAGCCTCGGCGAACGGCGGCCGGCGAGATCGATGAGCGCGATTTCGGACGAGCCGCCGCCGATATCGAACAGGACGACGCCTTGGGTGTCGCGCTCGACCAGCGAGCCGCAGCCGGACACCGCCAGCCGCGCTTCGGTCTGGCGGTCGATGATCTCAAGCTTCAGGCCGGCCTCGCGTTCCACGCGGTCGATGAACTCGACGCCGTTTTCGGCCGTGCGGCAGGCCTCGGTGGCGATCAGCCGGGCTTTTCTGATCTTGCGGTTGCGCAATTTGTCGCCGCAGATTTTCAGCGCCTCGACCGCGCGGTCCATCGCCGGCTGGCCGAGCCGGCCATTGGCGGTGAGCCCCTCGCCCAGCCGGACGATGCGCGAAAAAGCGTCGATGACGCGGAACTGGCCATGCCGCGTCGGCACGGCCACCAGCAGCCGGCAATTGTTGGTGCCAAGGTCTAGCGCCGCAAACACCGGAAGCTCCTGGACCGGCGGCCGACGGGCGCTCTGTTCCGGCCGTGGCACCACAGCGACGGGCGAGGCCACCGACTCCGACGGTCTGTGGGCCTCCGCCGGGGCACCGGTCTTGCCCGGCGCCGGCGATCGATTCTCCGCGGGACGCACTTCGTCGCGCGCAAAAACCTTGCGCCCGCGCCTTCGCTTGCGCCGCTTCTTGGGCTTGCCTTTGTGGGGTGCGTCGCCCGCCTGCCCGTCTGCGGAGCGGAGCTCCGTCGGGCGGCGTTGCTGCCAGCTTGCGTTCCCCGGGCCAGCCGACCGCTGGGAAGCGCTGGACACGCCCACCTCCGGCGCGCCGGCGCCGGTGTCGTGGTCTTCCACTGTCGTTCCTTCCGGCGCCGCGCGAACCTATGATGGACGCAGCAGGCGCTTCAGTGTTTTAAGTTGCCGCCAGACTAACAGCGCCGCGCCCGATCACCAAGAGCCGCGTGCCGAATTTTGCCGGCAGGCCGCAAACCGCCGTTCCGGGGCGGCCGCGTAATGAACCCGCACGCCGCAGTTGCCGGCGCTACGCCTGCCGGCATCTCTTTCGGCCGCTCACTGCGGCAAATCTAGCCGGCCGACGCTGCGACAAGGGTTCGCGGTTGAATAGCCGGCTTCGATGAGGCATTTCTGAAATGAGCGGAAGAATCCGGCAAGGCCGGCCTCTCACCAGCCACGAAAAGGAAGCGGACCCGCAACGCATGGCAGTCAGGCAATGAACTGGAGACGCTATTTCTGGCCGGTTGTGGGCATCGCCGCCGTGATCTTCTCGCTGCTGCTGCTCTGGCACGAATTGCGCGGCGTTTCGCTCGACGACGTCTGGGACGGTATCACGGCCATTTCGACCCGCGGCTGGGTCCTTGCCGCGCTGAGTTCGATCATCGCCTATGCCTCGCTTGCCGGCTACGACCACATCGCGCTCCTGCATATCGGCAAGCGCGTGTCGTGGCTGTTCGTCACGCTGTGCTCCTTCACCACCTATGCGCTGTCGCACAACATTGGCGGTTCGGTGTTTTCGGGCGCCGTCATCCGCTATCGCGCCTATGGTACCAGGGGCCTGACCGGACAGGATGTCGGCGTGCTGGTGGCGGTCTGCTGGATCACCTTCGTGCTGTCGACGATTTTGGCCTCGGGCCTGGTTCTGGTGTTCGAGCCTGAGATACTCGACCGGTTTTCCGGCATCGCCCATCATGGCCTGTCGGAAGCGGCCGGCATCGCGATGCTGCTGCTCGTCGCCGCCTATGTCTTCGGCAGCTGGCTGCATCTGCGCCCGCTGAAGATCGCCAGTTTTCAGCTCCACTATCCGGCGCTGCCGATCGTCGCGCGGCAGTTGCTGATCGGCCCGATCGAACTGCTGGCCGCCGCCGCGATCATCTTCTTTGCCCTGCCCGCAGCCCACAATCCCGGCTACTTCGTCATACTGGGCGTCTTCCTCGTCTCCTTCTCGATCGCGCAGATCTCGCATGCGCCGGGCGGGCTCGGCGTGTTCGAGGTGGTGTTTCTCGCCGGCCTGTCGGACATGGATCCGGTCGGCGTGCTGGCGGCGCTGCTGGTGTTCCGGCTGTTCTACCTGATCATCCCGTTGATTCTGGGCCTGGGCGTCGTGCTGTTCTTCGAACGCTCGCAGTTCAGCCGGACGGAGCCTTGAGGAGCGGGATTGGATCTGGAGGCCGCGCGCCGGCATCTGAAGTGCGGCGTCTGAAATCACCTGACGAAACGTGCCATTGAAGCACAGAGCAGGCTTGACTATTTTCCGCTGGCGGCTACAAGGCAGCGCTCAAGCGGCTCAGCTGCTCGGCCGCGCGGTTCATGACCACGCCTGCTGGGGAATAGGTTAACGGTAGACCCACGGACTCTGACTCCGTTAGTCCTGGTTCGAATCCAGGTTCCCCAGCCAGACATTCTCAAGTATCTACCAGTGCGGAACTTCCCGACGCCGGCCACGTTCGGCTGCATGGCTTTCTTGACCGGGTTTTCATCTGCAGTGGTCGTTCTGTTTATCGTGCTGCTGTTCACCCACGCAGCCCGTGATCTTCAAAGCTCACCTATGTATCATCGGATATATCACCGACTGCGCCGAGGCTTTAGGTCTTCGTTTTGAAGCGCAACGATGGCTGAACGCGTTATCCCGCCGTCTGCGGCCTAACCGGCCCAGCAGTGTTCCACCGGATGAACTCGGCTTTCTTACGGGTGACGTGCCGCAAGGTCTTCAACAACACCTCATGCGGGACACCGGTCTGCCTGTAGTGGTCGTAATACGGCGATATGAATGGCTTAATGATGCTTAGGTGCAGCGCTTCCGCTGCCATTAGAAAGCGATCAATTTCAGCTTGTGATAATTGCTTTGAGGGTTTTGACCTAGTCATTGCGACACCTTTTGAGAGTCGCCACCCGAGGACAATTCCTACAGCACACCGAACCGGGCCGGCGAGCTTCCCGTCATGTCGAGATCGGCTCAGTCCGACGTAACAGGACCCGACTCGACGACTTGCGCCGTGACTGAGGAAAGGATTCCTCGCTTCGCCAGGACAGGCTTTTCATAGTTCTTTTTCATAAATGCTCCTCGCATTTTCCACTCGCCGAAGGTGCTTTGGAGCGATCAAGTTGTCAAGCTGATGCTAAAAAGCCGCCAAAAGGATAGGAAGTTGGCAAACTCGCCGGGCGAAGACCCCAACGCCCTCGGAGCCCGGCGAGCCTACTACCTAATCGGGTACGCGATCAGGACCGGGGTTCACCCAGTAACAGGTCCGGTGCAAGAGCAATGCCAGCAACCCTGTGCTGAAATGGGACGGGCGGCAAAATGACCGTAAACTTGGCCCCAGCGGAATATGGTCCTTTAATTAAATTAGCGTAGACGCATAAAAAGGCTTATAATTCGGACAGCCGGCACTGCCCCCTCCAAGCCGGTCAGGCTCGGCGCCAGTCCCCCTCGATACCCCCCGACGCCGGGCCGCTGCTCCTAGCCGCTGGTCAGGATAAGCGCGCTAGCGATACGGCGCGTCATCGGTGTCTATGCGACGGAATCATGGAAGGCGAGATTGCCTGGTCGTTGCGTCCGCCTTAGTGAAGCTTCATGAAGGCTCCTCCACAAGGCCGCGTCATGCTCACTGATAGCCAGTACATTCTCGAACGCATGAGCCAAGGCTGCGTGACGCTCTCCGACGACGCGTTCGTCATCGACAGGCTGGTCAAGTATTTCGGCAATGGGAAGATCCGCTGGCATGTCGAATTCCGTGGGCATCGCATCGAGCTGACGACAGGCCAGCTCAAGAAGCAGCCGACCTTCCGCAGGAAGATACTCGAACAGGCTGGCGTGCTGCCGCCCCAGCGTGCCGGGACCGACTACAGGCGATGGGCACTCGATCTGAGGAAGAATGCCATCGAGCTTCCTTGGCGGGATAGGCCGGTCGATGCCGGTTTCGCCATCGACAGGCTCACCAGCCATGGGGACGGGCGCTGGACGGTCGAATACCAGGGCAAGGCAATCAAATTCACGACGACCAAACTCCGCAGGCAGGTTAGTTTCCGCAAACGCATGCTGGCCAAGGCCAAGGTGCTGCCGCCCCAGTTGGACCCGGTTGCCTACCGGAAGTGGATGGACTGGCTCATTCAAAACGCCACCGAAGCCGCCCCGCAGGCCGGCGATGCCTCGATGACAGAAAAAAGTTGGCTGGACGACCTGCCAGAGCTGGCCGGCTGGCAGAATGAAGCACCGCCCGAAGGGGCCAGCTAGGGGGCGGCACGCGTTGCGTTTGCCATGCCTGGAGATTTCGTCACACACTGATGACGAGGGAATCTGACCAGAGCCTGGCTCGCTGGCAATCGGAATTGAAATGAGCACCCATGGACCGCTTCAACCTCGGCACTTATCGCCGCCCCATCTCCACGCGCTCGGCGGAAACCCAGCGCTGGTTCGATATAGGACTGAAGTGGTGCTACGGCTTCAACCATGAGGAGGGCATCAAGTGTTTTGAGAAGGCGCTGGAGACGGATCCTGATTGCGCTTTTGTGCATTGGGGCATCGCCTATGCCGCCGGGCCCTTTTACAATCTGACCTGGAAAGAGCATGGCGAGGCCGAGGCCAACAGCGCAACCAGACGCTGCTTCGAGCATGTCCAGCTAGCGCGCGCCAATGCGGCTGCCGCCAGCGATGTCGAAAGGCGCCTGATCGAAGCGCTGGCGTGCCGCTTCCAGAAGCCGCACCGGGTGGGCCCCGAGGAATTCGAACAATGGGACGATGCCTATGCCGCCGCTATGCGGCTTGTGTATCAGGACTTTCCCGACGACGACGATGTGATGGCGCTTTTCGTTGAGGCGCTGATGATGCGCACGGTGCGGCGGCTGTGGAATCTCAAGACCGGCGCGCCGGCGCCGAATTCCGATGTCGTCGAGGCGCTCGACGTTTGCGAGCGGTCAATCCGGTTTGCCGACGAGACCGGCGCAGCACAACATCCGGCGATCGTCCACCTGCACATCCATCTCCTGGAAATGTCCACCATGCCGGAGCGCGGCATGCGCTCGGCGGATCTGCTGGGCGAAATGTGCCCCGATGCCGGGCACATGAACCACATGCCGGGGCATATCTATGTGCTGTGCGGCGAGTACGAGAAGGCCAGGCTTGCCAGCGAGAAGGCGGTGCGCGCCAACGACCTCTATCTGGCCTATGCCGACGAGCCGACCTACTATCTGCTCGGCTGCTGCCACGATCTGCATCTGATGATATTCACCTGCATGTTGTCAGGCCAGTACCGGCCGGCACTGTGGGCCGCCGACAAGGTGCGCAGCCTGGTCGCGCGCGAGGTGGTCGCCATCCAGGACCGGCCAAAACTCACCCAGACAGTGGAAGGCTACCATGCGATGAAATCGCATGTGCTGGTGCGCTTCGGCCGCTGGCAGGAGATCGTCGACGAACCGGTCACCGCGGAGCCGGGCCTTTATGTGCTGACAGCGGCCATGCAGCACTACGCCAAGGGTGTCGCGCATGCGACGCTCGGGCATTTCACCGAGGCCGAGCGCGAGCGCGAAAAATTCCACCGGCATCTGGAAGGCATTCCGGCCGAGCGGCGCTTCCTCAGCAACCCGACGCGGGCTTCGCTGGCTGTCGGGGCTGCCCTGCTCGACGGCGAGCTTGCCTATCACCAGGGCCGGCATGACGAGGCCTACGGCCATCTGCGGCAAGCGGTCGAGCTTGACGACAATCTGTCCTACACCGAGCCGTGGGCGTGGATGCATCCGCCGCGCCATGCGCTGGCAGCACTGCTTCTCGACCAGGGCCACTCTGCAGAAGCTGAACAGGTCTATCGCGACGATCTCGGCCTGAGCGGCAAGGTGCAGCGCTGCGCCCAGCATCCGAACAATGTCTGGGCACTGCACGGGCTGGTGGAATGCATGAATCGGCGCGGCGAGACTGATGAATTGCCGATATTGCAGACAAGCCTTGCCGCGGCGCTGGCCAAGGCGGACGTGCCGATCACCTCGTCCTGCCTGTGCAGGACGAGCGCGCAGCAAGGCTGCTGTCACTGACGCGAAGTCAGCCTACCGCCACTGTTGCGGCCGATCGGCTCGCCAAACAAATTGTCGACCGATCATCGTTGGCGGTGGAACCCTCGCCGCCCGGTCGTGTCACCTGCCGATCAGCCCAGGCTCCACGCTTTGTCTCGTATCACGCCTTCCTCGATCAGCACCGAGCAGTCTATCTCATCGTGAAGTTGGGCGTTTGGGTCGGACAAAAGCCAGGAAGCATAGGACCGAAGCTGCTTGAGCCTGGCTGTTTTCTCAAGCCGGGCCTGGCGCTCATCCTCGGCTGCCGGTCTTCTGTCCTTCTGGGCAGGAAATTGCATGCTGGCTCTCCTCGGTCACCGAGCTGCGCTTCGACTTGAAGCCAACACATGCGCTGGCGAGAGTCGCCATCCATCTGGATGATGGCGGACCCTTATCAACAATGCACCCGCGCCACCGCCGGGTGCTCCCTGGTCCGGGTTCGCTGCGGCGCATCGGCACTCGGCAGTCGGACGCAGCCAGGGGAATGGAACCAGATCGGCCGTGCGACGTCATAGAAGCAGGTGCTCATACAGGAGTGTGACCTCCATGATCAGGCTCGTTCTTGCCGCTGCCGCCATGCTCGTCATGGCATGGGATGCAACGGCGGCGGCAAAACTGGACGCGGCCACTGTCAACAACGCCCAATTTGACGGCAGCGAAGCGAAAGGCGTCAGTGCGACCGTGCTGAAGGCGCAAATCCTCCTGGATCGGGCACGCTTCTCGCCAGGCCTGATCGATGGCCGCCAAGCGGAGAACTTCAGCCGGGCAGTCAGTGCGTTTCAAGCGGCCAACGGATTGCCTGCCGACGGCAAGCTTACCCGCGAGACATGGGACAAGCTGGTCGCGAGCTCCTCGCGCCCCGCGCTTGAGACCTACGAGTTGACGCGCAAGGATGTGCAGGGACCGTTCACCAGGCGAATTCCGACGCGCATGGAGAGGATGGCCCGCCTGCCCAGGCTGGCCTACCACAATGCCCTGGAAAAGATGGCGGAGCGCTTCCACAGCAGCGAGGAACTGCTTGAACGCCTCAATCCCGGCATCGGCTTCAGGAGAGCGGGGCAAAAGCTGCTGGTGCCAGCTGTCGCCCGAGGTGATCCGCCGCAAGACATTGGGAACGTCGAGGTCGACAAGAGCGCTCGCCAGGTTCGCGTGCTCGACCCTTCCGGCAAAGTGCTTGCGACGTACCCCGCCTCGATCGGGAGCCAGGAGAAGCCCGCGCCGAGTGGCGAGGCAGAGGTCAAACGCGTGGTGCGCCACCCAACCTATCACTACGATCCCGAGTTTGCCTTCAAGGGGGTGAAGACGAAGCGCCCCTTCACGATCGCTGCCGGGCCGAACAATCCGGTGGGATCGGTCTGGATCGATTTGTCCATCGATAGTTATGGCATTCACGGGACTCCGGACCCAGGCAAGATCGGAAAGACCTTCTCGCATGGTTGCATCAGGCTGACCAACTGGGATGCCGAAGACCTCGCCTCCGAAGTGCAAAAAGGCACGAAGGTCGTCTTCAGGGAGGAAGCGGCAGGATCGGCCGAACAAGGATCGCAGTAGGCAGGCGCCACGGGCTAACTTTCGACCGTGTGACTGGCGTCACCGAAGGCGTAGGGCGGCGCCCCTACCCCAGCCACTTCTCGTAGTCGGACACCAGCAGATGGACCGGGGCAACGTCTTCGTCGATGTTGGAAAAACGGCCGATCGGTTCGCGAAACACATTGTCGGCGAGATCGTCATTGACGGTCGAGACCTCGCCGATCAGCACGTCCTTGCCCTCGGCCCAGAAGGCATGCCAGACGCCGGGAAGCAGCGTGACGCTCTGGCCCGGGTCGAGCTTCAGGAGCCCGCCCGCAGGCAGTCTGTGGATGGTTCCGTCGACAGGCACAGAAACCTCCGCCTTGGGATCGATGCCGCCGTCGCGGTCATGCATGAACAGTTCCAGCACCAGCTTGCCGCCGCCACGGTTGATGATATCCTCGGCCTTGATGTTGTGGCGGTGCATCGGCGACAGCTGGTCCTTGCGCGAGATCATGATCTTCTCGGCATAGAGCATGCCCATGCCCTTCTTCATGTCCTCGTAGCGGCCGTTGCGAACGGTGAACAGGAACAGGCCGAGTTCCCTGAATTTCTCTTGCCCGTAATCGGTGATGTCCCAGCCGAGCCGCGAGGTGAATACGGCCGACGAGTCGACCTGACGCGCCTTCGCCTCCTGCGGCGACCAGTAGGCGAAGGGCGGCATGATGTAGCCGAACGAGCGGATGAAAGCGTCGGCTTCGCGGATGATGTCGTTGATGGCGGAGCGCTTCATGATCATGATCCCTTCGTATCGATTTGTCTGGCAAATCGCATAGCCGAACGCCGATGCGGTGTCGATCCATCTCGCCATCCTGTCCGGCGTTGCGCAGGGCGTATGGACCACAGATCCGCTTGCCTGGCCGCGTGACATCACGGATTTTCAGGGCCATAAAACCTGCGGATTCCTCATGGGGTGAAAGATGATGCCGACCGTTCACGATCTCGATACGCCATCCATCCTGATCGACGCCGCGCGCGCGGAAGCCAACATTGCCCGCGCCCAGGCGCATGCCGACAAGAACGGGCTGAAGCTCCGGCCGCATATCAAGACGCACAAATTGCCCTACTGGGCGAAGAAGCAGATAGCGGCCGGCGCCGTCGGCATCACCTGCCAGAAGATCGGCGAGGCCGAGGTGATGGCCGATGCCGGGCTGACCGATATTTTTCTTCCCTACAACATCCTTGGGCGCGCCAAGCTGGAGCGGCTTCTGGCGCTGCACGGGCGCGTCACCCTGTCGGTGACAGCGGACAGCATGGAGACGCTCGAAGGGCTCGCAACCACCTTCAGCGATGCCGGCCATCGTTTGCAGGTGCTGGTCGAATGCGACACCGGCATGGGCCGCTGCGGCGTGCAGTCGGCTGATGAAGCAGTTGCGCTGGCAAGGCAGATCGACAGAGCCGGTGGCCTCACCTTCGGAGGACTGATGACCTACCCGGCCGCCGGGCGGGCGGCGGAGGCCGAAGCCTGGCTCGCCGGGGCCAAGCAGGCGCTGGCCGCGTCGGGCCTCGCCTGCGACCGCATCTCCAGCGGCGGCACGCCGGATATGTGGCGCTCCAGCGATACATCCGTTGTCACCGAGTATCGTCCAGGCACCTACATCTATCTCGACCGCTATCAAGTCGCCAAAGGCGTCGGCGGCCTCGACGACTGTGCGCTGACGGTGCTGTCGACGGTGGTCAGCCATCCCACAGCGACGCGCGCTATCCTCGATGCCGGGAGCAAGGCGCTGTCCAGCGACACGCTGGGTCTCGCCGATTTCGGCGAGTTGCTCGGCGTGTCGGGAGCGCGGGTGACGGGCCTGAGCGAGGAGCACGGCACCGTCACGCTTTCGGGCGAAGGCAAGCTGCGCATTGGCGAGCGCGTGCGTGTCGTGCCCGACCATTGCTGCGTCGTCACCAATTTGTTCAACGAGGTCAATCTGGTCGACGGCGACAAGGTGCTGGAAACGCTGCCGGTGGCCGCGCGGGGAAGGATGGGGTGAACTAAGAAGCGTCTTGCCTTCTTCCCCTGTGGGAGAAGGTGAATCGGCGCGCAGCGCCGAGACGGATGAGGGGTGTTCCAGCGGAATGAGACGTTGGCGTTCCCTGGAACACCCCTCATCCGTCGCCTTCGGCGACACCTTCTC
>NZ_RZOL01000640.1:0-2215 GCF_004022985.1 Mesorhizobium sp. M7A.F.Ca.ET.027.02.1.1
TCCGGCGCGATGGTCGCCTCTTCGCCGCGAAGGTCCCAGCCCTCGGCGACGTGGCCTGATATATCGGCCTCGTCGGCAGCGGCCGGCGTCGGTGCCTTGCCGAACCAGGCTGTCGTCGGCTGCCAATAGCTGTCGGAGCCCTTCTTCAGGCGCACGACAATTGAGGTGTCCTCGCTTGAAAATTTGTCGGGCGGAATGTTGGCGATCATTTTCACCGGTATGCGCGAAATATCGTAGCCCAGGATAATATAGTCGCCGCGCAGGAGGTCGCGCGGATCGACAGGTTCGATCTTCAGCAGCACTTCCTTGCCGTTGCGCAGGATCGCCGCGCGGCCGGCGATGATCCAGCTCAGGAAGCCGATCTGGACGAGCGCCAGCACCAGTGCCGAGATGACAAGCCTTTTCCCGGTGATCATGCCGTGGCTCCTTTGGCATCTGGACCCTTCATGCGTTTTTCCACGCGGATGATGACGATCGCAAGGATGCCGAGCAGCACCGCGGCGGCCAGGAAGAAGCCGGCCGTATCGAGCATCGATTGCAAGGTCACCACATAGATGATGGCGAGTTCGAAGGCGAAGCCAAGATAGGCAAACCAGCGCAGCCCACGGCTTTCCCGTCCTGCCAGCACGATTGCGGCGACAATGCCTGCAAGCGCGATCACCGAAGCGAAGGCAAAACCGCTGTTGTAGGTGCTCTCGTCGGCGAGTTCGAACTGGATCATTGCGAGGCCGGTGAGGAAGCCGAGCAGTGCGTGCAAGGGCAAGCGGCCGCCGAGCTGCACGACCCGGTCGACCGGATCCGGCGCGAAGACCGAGGCCGCGAACAGCAGCGCCGAGACGACGACCAGCGGGAAAGCCACCTGCAGCGTGTCGTGGTTGGTGACCAGCAGCACAAGATAGAACAGAACCGACAGGATGATCAGGTGGCGCGCCGCCTGGCTGCGGGTCCAGAACGAGACGGCAAACAGCACGATCGCCATGATCACGAAGGCATGCGGAAATTCGCTGCGGCTGTAGTAGTCGAAGCCTTTGAGGAACAGCCAGGCATCGGCGATGCCGACCGAAGCGACCGTCAGCGGATTCGAACGCAGCGCAACCGCCGCCAGCGCCGTGCCGGCGCCCCAGGTGACCAGAGCAGACGCCTCGTCGCCCGAGAGATGATACATCTGGCCGATCAGCGCGATCGAGCCGCCGAAAGCCGCGGCCGCCACGACCCAGAGCGCTTCCCCGATCGCCGCATGGTTGCGGGCCTTCAGCACCGCGCCGCCGACATAGCCACCAAGGATGACGGCAAACAGTGCCGCCACGCGCGCCAGCCTCGGGATCGCGTCCCAGTTGGCGGCGACGAAAATCAGGATGGCGGCGCCGAAAAGCAAGGCGGCCATCATTGCCAGGATAGAGCCGAAGCTGAGCGACTCGCGCGCGTTGGCCTCGACATCGCGCGAAAGCGAATCGGCTGTGGCGGCGTCAATCAGCCCGGCCTGCAGCCAACGCGCGATATCCGCCCTGACCCGCGACGAATACCCCGCCATGCTGCGTCTCCCCCAAGTTTGGTCTTTTTTTCAGCCGATCCGGTCAAATCGTTGACGCGGCGGCATTTTCCGATTCGGGTTTCTTTGTGTCAGGTCCGTGAACCCCGTTAATGCTGCATTGCACAATTTGCATTGCTGCCATGCAGCCATAGCGCTTTTAAATCGATATGGGTCCGACTATTTATAGTTCGTACACAAACGGAATGATCCGCAAGAAAGACGAAACGAGAACTACCATGAACCTGATCCGCAACTACCGCAACTGGCGCCGCTACAGGGACACCGTGTCCGAGCTGAGCCGCCTGAGCAACCGTGAACTGACCGACCTCGGCATCAGCCGCAGCGACATTCCTTACGTCGCTCGCAAGGCGGTCTAATTCTTCGGACCGCGAATGGTCCGAACCAGTTTTGAAAAAGAGAACGACAATGAACCTGATCCGCAACTATCGTAACTGGCGCGTTTATCGCGAGACGGTTACCGAGCTGGGTCGCCTTTCCAACCGCCAGCTGCATGATCTCGGTATCGTCCGCGACGAAATCAAGATCATCGCCCGCCAGGCGATCTAACCAGAATTTCGCCAGGGTCGACCTCCTCCCCGACCTTGACGAATACGGTCACCCCTTACCTCCTCCCAAGGGTTGACCACAAAAACGGCGCCCGCCGCACCTCCTCCCGCGGCGGGC
>NZ_RZOL01000641.1:0-2200 GCF_004022985.1 Mesorhizobium sp. M7A.F.Ca.ET.027.02.1.1
ATCGGACGCTGGCACTATTCGCGTGCCGAGATGATCGCAGACGGTATCGTCCACGCGGTCGGCATCGTGCTGGCGATCGCGGCAGGGTCGGCACTGCTGGCGCTGGCGGCGTTTCGTGTCGGACCTGGCGAATACATCGCCGCCGCCTTCTACGTGGTTTCGCTGCTCACCGTGCTCTCGGTGTCGATGACCTACAATCTGTGGCCGGTGTCGTCGCCGGCAAAATGGGTGTTGCGGCGTTTCGACCACGCCGCGATCTATCTGCTGATCGCCGCGACCTATACGCCTCTCCTGGCGCAGCTCGAAGGCTCGCCGCTGGCGCGCTGGATGATCGTGCTGGTCTGGACCGCAGCAGTGCTGGGCATTGCCATCAAGGTGTTCTTTCCCGGCCGTTTCGACCGGCTGGCAATCGGCTTCTATCTCGCCATCGGCTGGAGCGGCATCATCCTTGTCAAGCCGCTTATCCAGACGCTGCCGACGACATCGATAGCGCTCATCGTCGCCGGCGGCATGGTCTACTCCTGCGGCGTCATCTTCTTCGCCTGGAAGGGGCTGCGCTTCCACAACGCGCTGTGGCACGGTTTCGTCGTCACCGGCGCCGGTCTGCATCTGGCCGCCATGGTCGACTGTCTGGTCATCAATCGCTTCTGACATTCTCGACGCGGCAATATTGCCAAGCGCCATTCAATTTGGTCACAATTCCGTTTAGAGTCGCGGTTTACGTGATCGGCGGCGGCATCGGAAACGGGGCACGGATGGCTTTTCTCAGATCCTTCGGCATGGGCAGACGTTCTGATGTCCTGATCTACGACCCCTATAAATTATCGAGCCCGCAGGTCTTTTTGCTCACCATGGTGATCTTCCTGGTCATCGTCGCCTTCATCGCCGCCATCCTCACCCGACAGATCTCAACCGCTTTTGGCAGCAATCCCGGCCTCAATGGCCTGATCGTCGGCGTGCTGGTGGTCGGCATCCTTTTGGCCTTCGCCCAGGTCGGGCGACTGTTTCGCGAAGTGCGCTGGGTCAACTCCTTCCGTGCCGGCTCGGAAACGACAGAACCAGTGCTTCTGGCGCCGATGAAGGCGATGATCGGCCGCTCCTCGGCGACGGCCTTCTCGACCAGTTCGATGCGCACCATGCTCGATTCCATCGCCACCCGCCTCGACGAAAGCCGCGACACCTCGCGCTATCTCGTCGGCCTGCTGGTGTTCCTCGGCCTGCTCGGCACCTTCTGGGGCCTGTTGAACACCATCGGTTCGATCCGCGAGACCATCGAATCGCTCGATCCCGGCACCGGTGACGCCGCCGCGGTGCTCGATTCCCTGAAGCAGGGGCTTTCCGCGCCGCTGGCCGGCATGGGCACCGCCTTCTCGTCCTCGCTGTTCGGCCTCTCCGGCTCGCTGGTGCTCGGCTTCCTCGACCTGCAGGCCGGTCGCGCCCAGACACGCTTCTACACCGAACTGGAAAACTGGCTGTCCTCGGTGACCGACCTGTCGTCGGACATCGTCGTCGCCGACCCAGCCAAGACCGAATCCTCCGACGAGATCCGGGTGCTGTCGGAACGGCTGCGCTCGATGCAGGAGAATGGCGGCGGCTCCAACCCACGCGTCGCCACCGCCATGGCCAATCTCGCCGACGGCATTTCCGGCTTGGTCAAGAACATGCGCTCGGAACAGCAGATCATGCGCGACTGGGTCGAAGCCCAGTCCGACGAGCAGAAGGCGATGCGCAACACGCTGGAAAAGATCGCCGATGCCCTGAAGAAGCCCGGAGTTCACTGAAGTGGCACTCGCCAGGGGCCGGCGCACCGATCGCCGCATCGACTACTGGCCGGGTTTCGTCGACGCGCTGTCGACGCTGCTTTTGGCCATCATGTTCCTGCTCACGGTCTTCGTGCTGGCGCAGTTCCTGCTGGGACGCGAAATCTCCGGCAAGGATACGGCACTCTCGCGCCTCAACTCGCAGATCAACGAGCTGACCCAGTTGCTGGCGCTGGAGCGCTCGACGGCGCAGGACAAGGATGATTCACTGGCCAATCTGCAGGCGTCGCTGTCAGCCGCGCAAGCGGAAAGGAGCCGGCTCCAACAGTTGCTGGCGCAAGGCGCCGGTGCTGGCGACGCCGCCAACCAGCGCGCCGCGGCGCTCGGCGGCGAACTCGACAGCCAGCGCCAGATCAGCCAGCAGGCGCTGAGCCAGGTCG
>NZ_RZOL01000642.1:0-2179 GCF_004022985.1 Mesorhizobium sp. M7A.F.Ca.ET.027.02.1.1
TCAGCACGCCCAGAACAGCACGGAAGCGCTGGATCGGCACCGCCACCGAAACGATCTGTTCGCCCTGCTCGCTGACGCGCACGATGGTCGACGGGCTGCCGGTGAGTGCCTTGACCACTTCCGGGAAAGCGGCACCATTGCCGCCCGGCTGCTCGTGATAGACCGGCAGCTCGGTGTTGCGGAAGAAGTCGAAGACGAATTTCTGGATGCGCTGGACCAGATCGGGCTCTTCCTCCTCGACCGGCGGCAGGTCGTAGCGCAGGATCTGGCCACGCGAATAGAGGTGGCGCGAATCGAGCAGCAGATTGGCGTCGCGGTCATAGATGCGGGCGCGGGTCCTGGTCGGCGAGATCAGTCTTCGCAGTACCGGGGCGACCCGCTCCGGGTTGATCGGGAAATCGAGATTGTCGAGCTGGTCGGAGCCCGGCCCCAGGCTTTCGCCGGCCTGCAGTTCAAGCAGCTTTTCCGGGTCGATGCTGATCGAATCCGTCTCGACCGTCGCCGACGCGGCGATCGCACCGGCGATGATCTCGCCCTGGGTCATCAGGCTTTCGACGCGGGCGTCGATCAGCCCGTCGCGGAAGGTGTTGAGATAGAGGATGCCGGTCACCAGGACGGCGAGGCCGGCAAGGTTGAGGAACAGGATACGCCGCGTCAGGCTGGAAAAGATATGATGGCCAAGGAAGCGGCGCATCGGCACCGTGATCTTCGAGACGAAGGACGGCATGATCCGCGACGGCCGCCTGGAGGCGCCCGCCGGTCTTGTCCGCTGTGCTTCCACTGCCATCGAATAGCAGCTCCCGCCTAGTCCTTGGCCTGATGCATGTCGTGGTCCCAAAACCGGGACCACTTTTGGGCGACATGCATTACTTTGCTCGGATGCATGTCGTTGTCCCAAAACCGGGACCACTTTTGGGCGACATGCATCATTATGCTTCGCGGAACCGGTATCCGACTCCGTAAAGGGTTTCGATCATCTCGAAGTCGTCGTCGACGGCCTTGAACTTCTTGCGCAGCCGCTTGATGTGGCTGTCGATGGTGCGATCGTCGACATAGACCTGTTCATCATAGGCCGAATCCATCAGCGCATCACGGCTTTTTACGACACCGGGACGCTGCGCCAGCGAATGCAGGATCAGGAACTCGGTGACGGTGAGCGTCACCGGCTCGCCTTTCCAGGTGCAGGTGTGGCGCTCCTGGTCCATGACGAGTTGGCCGCGCTCGAGCGAGCGGGCCTGCTGGCTTGGCGTCTTGGCGGCAGCCTCGCGGGCACTGGCGCGGCGCAGCACGGCGCGCACCCGCTCGACCAGCAGGCGCTGCGAGAAGGGTTTGCGGATGAAGTCGTCGGCGCCCATCTTGAGGCCGAACAATTCGTCGATCTCATCGTCCTTGGATGTCAGGAAGATCACCGGCAGGTCGGACTTCTGGCGCATCCGGCGCAGCAGTTCCATGCCGTCCATGCGCGGCATCTTGATGTCGAGGATGGCAAGGTTCGGCGGGCGTGCCGCCAGGCCTTCCAGCGCTGACGCACCATCCGTGTAGGTCTCGACGCGATACCCCTCGGATTCCAGGGCGATCGACACCGATGTCAGAATGTTGCGGTCGTCATCGACAAGCGCGATTGTTGCCATTTCAAGCGGCTCCCTCATGAGCTGTCCCTTCTGTCGTAGAGAAGGGGCTTTTGCAGGACAAATTAGGTACAAAATGTGGCATAGGCCTTGTCCGCTGTCACGCGCGGCATGCCGGCGGCCACAATCCTACCTCGACATGGATTGGACGAACGTACATCGCCAATCCTTTGGGCAACCGCGAAACTTTTTGCACATATAAACGATTTAAACAACTTTCAAAATATTTAAATCGATTAATGATTTGATATCATTTGCCTTTTCTGGTTCTGACCATCTCAGCCCGCGTAGTGGGCGTGCTGGAAACGTGCCGGCAAAGATGCGGCAATCCAAGAGGGACACTCGATGTCGGAAGTCGGCAAACGCAATTCCGCCTGCGCGATCGATCATATCGGCCTGAAAACCACCGGCGTGGTGCGCTATAATTTCGGTGCGGCTGCCCTTTATGAGGAATCGATCCGGCGCGGCGAGGCCCGCTTGACCGCCCATGGCGCGCTGGTCGCCGAGACCGGACAGCACACCGGCCGCTCGCCCAAGGACAAGTTCGTCTT
>NZ_RZOL01000643.1:0-2171 GCF_004022985.1 Mesorhizobium sp. M7A.F.Ca.ET.027.02.1.1
GCCATCCAGCATGTCGGTGATGTTGTCATAGCCGACGCCGAGCGCCTGCGGTTCGATCAGCCCGCCTATGCCGACCACCAGACCGCCGATCATAGGCCACCACATCCAGTGGATCGGCAGCTTCTGAAAACCGTCCTCGCAGGCATAGACCATCTGCGTCAAAAGCCCCGATAGCAGGCCGGCGCAGATGCCAACCAGAACCCAGCCGCCAAGCCCGGTGAACGAAACCGCCATGCCGCCCTGAAACGGGAAGATCGGCCCGGGCAGATGCAGCATGGTGCGCTCGACCTCGGCGATAACAGCCGCGACCGCCACCGGAATGAAGCTGCGCGGGGTCCATTCGAATAGCAGCAGTTCGACGGCCAGCATGATGGCGGCGATCGGGGTTCCGAACACCGTGGTCATGCCTGCTGCCGCACCAGCCACCAACAGCGTCTTGCGCGCGTTGTCGCTGACCGGCAGCATCTGCGCGATCAGCGAGCCGATCGCGCCGCCTGTCATGATGATCGGCCCTTCGGCGCCGAACGGTCCACCGGAGCCGATCGAGATCGCCGACGACAGCGGCTTCAGGATCGCCACCTTGGCGTCGAGTTTTGAGCGCCCGAGCAGGATCGCCTCGATGGCCTCGGGAATGCCATGGCCGCGGATCTTCTCGCTGCCGAAGCGCGCCATCAGGCCGATGATCAGCGCACCAATCACCGGGACGATGACGGCGGCAAGCCCAAGCGGTGTGTCCTCAAGCTTCAGGTCGGCAAGCGAGAACTGGCCGAAATAGGCGATGTTGGTGGCCAGCCGGATCAGCTTCAAAAGCGCGATGCCGGCAAACAACCCGGCTGTCGCCACCACCACGGCAATAGCGGCGACGAGCAGCACCCTGGCATCCGTGGTGAAATCGCGCAGGTGCTCCGGATTCGAATGAGGGGTCTTCATGGCAAAATTGCTTCCTGGCGGCGGGCCGTGTGTCTGAGATGCGGCACGGTCGAAGCGGCCAGCCGGGTTTATCGGTTGCTAGGTATCGTAACACGATATAAATATTCAAGCCGGTTTCGCCCGAAATCCGTTTGAGCTTTCGCCGGAAAACGAACACATGTCTGATATGTCGCAGCCACAAAAACCACGCCCCGCCATCAGCCAGGCCGATTACCAGCGGCTGTCGGAGTTTCGCTACCTGATCCGCCGGTTCCTAGAATTCAGCCAGGTCCAGGCGGAAGACGCCGGCCTGACCCCGCGCCAGCATCAGGCGCTGCTGGCGATCAAGGGATTCCCCGGCGGCGGCCCGGTGACGGTTGGCGATCTCGCGGAGCGCCTGCGCATCCGCCACCACAGCGCCGTCGAACTGGTCAACCGCCTCGGCGAAGCTGGGCTGGTCACAAGGGATCAGGACAAGGATGACCACCGCCGTGTGCTGCTGCAGCTGACCGAGCGCGCCGACGATTGTCTGGCCGAGCTGTCGGCGGCGCATCTCGACGAACTGTCGCGTATCGAACCGATGCTGCGGCGTCTGCTCGATCGCGAGTGAGCGCTCCGGCGTCTTGCGGGCGACACGAATTATTTTTCGGCGCCCGAATCCTTTCGCCCCCCGACAACGTCTTGAGGATGAACACTCTCAAAGACCAGGGCAACCAAGAGGACAACTGCGATGAAACGACACCTGATACGCTACAAGACGAAACCGGAACGGACCGATGAGAATGAACGGTTGGTCAAGGCCGTGTTCCAGGAGCTGCGGGAAAAATCGCCGGACGGCGTTCGCTACATGACATGGCGGTCCGACGACGGGACCTTTATCCATATGGTAGAGACGAAAACCGAGGCCCATGCCGACATTATCACCGGGCTGGCGGCATTCGAGGCCTTTCAGAGCGGCATCAGGGATCGCTTGATCGAGCGTCCGCAGCGCGAGGAAATGACCGTGGTGGGCCACTACCGGATGCTGGACCAATAACGGCGAACAGAGGCGCATGACTATCCCCGGCGAGATCCGCGAACCTTTTGCCCGCCTGTTCGGCGAAATGCGTCCAAAACTGCATCGCTATTGCGCCCGCATGACCGGCTCGGCCATCGACGGCGAGGACGTGCTGCAGGAAGCCCTGGCCAAGGGGTTCGAGGCGCTGCCGGATGCCGGCCCGATCGCCAATCCGGAGGGCTGGCTGTTCCGCATAGCCCACAAT
>NZ_RZOL01000644.1:0-2168 GCF_004022985.1 Mesorhizobium sp. M7A.F.Ca.ET.027.02.1.1
CCGTTCATGTCGAGCATCCGGCATGGGCGAACCGGGTCAACATCGACATCGGTCAGTTGCTGCCCCTGCATTCGACCGCGTCGGGCATCGCCTATCTGGCCTTCGCCCGCGACGAGACCGTCAAGGCGTGCCTGACGGGTTCGCTCGACGCTTTCACGGCCCATACGCTGATCGAGCCGGCCGCCATCTCAAGATGCATGAGCGAGGCGCGCGAGCGCGGCTATTCGATCTGCGACCAGGGCTATGAGGAAGGTGTGATCAGCGTCGCGGCGGCAATCCGCGGGGCGGATGGCTTTGCGCTCGGCACCATCGCGGTGGCCGCGCCGAAGGCCAGAACGACGGCAGCCGCGATCACGGAGCGGGGACTTGCCGTGAGGGAGGCGGCACGGGAGATTTCCATGCGCCTCAACGGCGAAAACCTGCAAATCTTGAGGAGGCAGGCCTGATGCCCTCGGAGACAGCGCCCCGCATCCTGGTCATCGGCACGGGCGACACAAAGGCCGAAGAGCTGCTGTTCATGAAACAGTGCATCGAGCAGTCAGGCGGCAGCGCCGTGATGATGGATGTCAGCGTGCTGGGCGATCCGCCCTACAGCCCGGACCACGACAAGCACGCCGTGGCGCGGGCGGTGGATGTGACGATCGCCGAGATCGTTTCGAGCGGTGATGAGAACACCGCCATGACGCTGATGGCCGGCGGCGCGGTGCAGCTGGTGCGCAAGCTCCATCAAAGTGGCGAGATCGACGCCTTCATCGCCATCGGCGGTTCGATGGGGACAGATCTGGCGCTCGACGTGGCGCTTTGCCTGCCGCTCGGCGTGCCGAAATTCGTCGTCTCGACCATCGCCTATTCGCACCTCGTCCCGCCCGAGCGCGTCGCGCCCGACCTGATGATGATCCTCTGGGCCGGCGGGCTGTACGGCCTCAACTCGATCTGCAGGCTGGTCCTGTCACAGGCCTGTGGTGCGGTCGTCGGCGCGGCCAGGATTGTGCTGGAGGCCCGCATGTCGGCTCCGGCAATCGGGCCGACCATCGGCATGACCTCGCTCGGCAGCAGCTGCCTGCGCTACATGAAGACGCTGAAGCCGGCGCTGGAACGGCGCGGCTATGACGTTGCCGTCTTCCACACCACCGGAATGGGCGGCCGCGCCTTCGAATCGATTGCCGGTCAGGACCATTTTTGCGCGGTGTTCGATTTCAGCCTGCAGGAAATCACCAATCATCTCGCGGGTTCCGTCGTCAGTTCCGGCACCGACCGGCTGGAGAATGCCGGCGCCCGCGGCATTCCGCAGATCGCCGCACCCGGGGCGGTCGACATGGTCGATCTGCCGACCTGGCAGGATTTGCCGGCTAAATTCTCGACGCGGCCGTTTCATGCTCATAACAGGCTGATCGCGTCGATCACTGTCAATGCCGACGATCGCCGCCAGGTCGCCAGGGCCATCGCCGCCAAGCTCGGTGCCGCGAAAGGCCGCTCCGCCTTCATCCTGCCAACCGGAGGCATCCAGGAATGGGACGTGCAGGGCGAGCCGCTCTATGAACCCGAGGCTCTCGCCGCCTTCGCAGATGAAATGCGCAGGGCTATTCCCGCCGGGGTCGAGTTCCACGAGATCGACGCTCACATCAACAGCGACGACTTCGTCGGCAAGGCGCTCGAGATCTTCGACCGCTGGGTCGAGGAAGGCATCGTCCCGCGCGGCAAGCCGGCCAAGGGAGTGGCAGCGTGAGCGCTGTTCCCGCCCAGGCGCTTGTCCTTGATTTCGGCGGCGTCGTCACCCGGACGATGTTCGAGACGCATGCCTTGACCGAACAGGCGCTCGGCCTTGCGCCGGGAACGCTGCAATGGCGCGGGCCGTTCGATCCGGACAGCGATCCGCTGTGGCGCGCCATGCAGGCCGACGAGATCAGCGAGCGCGACTACTGGCGCTCCCGCACAAGTGAGGTCGGTCAGCTCATCGGCGAGGACTGGCAGGCGATGGAGACCTTCGTCCAACGAGCGCGCGGCGCCGAGCCGGAAAAGGTGGTGCGGCCCGAGGCCGACAGCGCCATTCGCATGGTGCATGCGGCGGGTTTTCGGCTGGCGATCCTGTCCAACGAACTCGACCTGTTCTACGGCGCCGATTTCCGCCGGCGGCTGCCTTTGCTCGGCCTGTTCGATGTGATCATCGA
>NZ_RZOL01000645.1:0-2166 GCF_004022985.1 Mesorhizobium sp. M7A.F.Ca.ET.027.02.1.1
TTGCCGACACGATGCGCTCGCCGATCGTGCGGCCGATGCTGGTGCGCAGTGCCTTCACGCTTGCTGCGTGGCTGTGTTACTACAACGCCGCGCGCAGCCTGCAGCTCGCCGAGCTGACCACCGTCTATTATGCGGCCCCGATCATCGTCACAGTGCTTTCAGTGTTCCTGCTCGGCGAAAAGGTGCCGATGCTGCGCTGGCTGGCGGTGCTGATCGGCTTTGCCGGCGTGTTCGTCGCTTGCGATCCGACCCATCTGGGCCTGTCCGTGCCGGTGCTGCTGGTGCTGGCGGCGGCCTTCTTGTGGGGCATCGCCATCGTGCTCTTGCGCAAGACCGCCCTTGCCGAGCGCTCGATGATCCAGCTCCTGCTCAACAATTTCTATTTCCTGCTGTTTTCGGCGGTGCCGGCATTGCTCTGGTGGCAGACACCCGATTGGACCCAGTTGCTGCTGCTTGCCAGCGTCGGCGCACTCGGCGGCCTGGCACAATATCTTCTGTTCGAAGGCATGAAGCGCACACCGGCTTCGGTCATCGCGCCGCTGGAATACACCTCGCTGTTGTGGGCATTCGCACTCGGCTTTGCGATCTGGGGCGACGTGCCGCGCCGCGAGGTGTTCCTGGGCGCTGCGCTGATCGTCGCCGCCGGCCTGTTGATCGTCGGCACCGAGCATTTTCGCAAACGCCTATGATGTGGATCACCATCATTGCTGACACTACGATGTCAGGACCAAGCGGCGTAGGCTGGTTGCATGACTGACATTGCAGCCGCCACCGACACCGCCGCAGAGCGCACACTCGGCATCATCCTGGTGTCGTCCTCAGCTGCCGTTTTCGGCCTGACCGGTGTTCTGACAAAGTCGATCCATGCCGACCCGTTGACCATCATCTGCTGGCGCGGCTTTGTCGGCGCCATCCTGATCAGCTTCTATGTGCTGTGGCGGCGTCACCGTTCCGGTAACCGCGAAACGCTGCGGCTTGGCTGGCGCGGCTGGCTGCTGGCGGTAGAGGGAGCTCTGGCCAGCATCGCCTTCATCTCGGCGTTCAAGTTCACCTTCGTCGCCAATGTCGCGGTCATCTATGCCACAGCACCTTTCGTCACCGCGCTGCTGGCTTGGGTTCTGACGCGCGAACCCTTCCGGTTGCAGACGATGGTCGCCGCCGCCGTGTCGCTGTGCGGCGTGGCGATCATGGTCTGGTCCGGCTTCGGCAGTGGCAATCTGTTCGGCGACGGACTGGCACTGCTGATGACCATCGGCAGCGGCCTCTACATGATCATGGTGCGCGCGTTCCGCGACACGCCGGTGGTGTGGGCCGGCGCGGTTTCGGCGTTCCTGCTGTTCCTGCTCGGCTGGTTCGTCACCGATCCGCTGGCGGTTTCGCCAAGGGATGCCGTTCTGCTCGCCACGTTCGGCGCGTCCTTTGCGTTATCCTCGATCCTGTGGACGGAGGGCGCGCGGCTCATCCCGCCGGCCGAATCCGGGCTGCTCGGCTCGGCCGAAGTGCCGTTCGCGATCCTGTTTGCCTTCCTGTTCCTGGGCGAGATTGCACCAGCCGCCAGCATGATCGGCGGCATCATCGTGTTGTGCGCGCTGTTCGCCCATGCGGGGCGGGATTGGCTGAGGGCCCGCTCGCAACGCATGGCCGGCCCGCAACGCGTGGCGTCAAATATTTCTTAAAAAAGTGACACAGTCACGGAACCATCATCCGGGTCAGGCATTATGGGTGCGACGGGCCATCCCCAAGTCCCCCCAAACCCCTCGGCCCGTCCTACTCCAAGCCGACCGTAAGGTCGGCTTTTTCTTTGGGCATTCAGCCCGACAAGGCAAGGTTGCCGCCGAGCAGAGCCGCCAGATCGCCCGCCGGACCATCGGAGCCAGCGCGCAACCGGATGGCGAACTCAGCCATTGGAACCTGCGGCAGGCCAAGCTCGCGCGGCGCCTCGACAATGCCGGAATGGGCAAAGCGAGCCGTTCGCAGCGTCAGCGCGACACCGGCGTTCACCGCCGTGCGCAGGCCGGCCAGACTGGCGCTGCCGGCAGCGATGCGGTAGCGGCGGCCGGCAGCATCGAGTGCGGCAAGTGCTGCCTCGCGAAAACCGCAATACGGATCGAGCAGCGCCAGCGGCAATTCCTCCTGCCGCGAAGCCCGCCCTTTTTGCGAACACAG
>NZ_RZOL01000646.1:0-2154 GCF_004022985.1 Mesorhizobium sp. M7A.F.Ca.ET.027.02.1.1
CCTTCAGGTCTTTCCCGCCCTGCCGATGGAAACGGAAAATTGCTATTATGCCGTGCTGCCAGAGGCGAGTGCGCCCTCCGCCACAAGCCAGCATTTCGTCTCTTGGCTGATAAGTCAGGTTGGACGCCAAGGTTGAAGGGAGGCATCCGCGCAGGGGAACCTCATTGAACTGTACCGCGAAGACCCACATCGCTAATTCCCCGCACTCGCCATCTTCCGCCCGGCGGTCGCCTTCTCCAGCCAGCCGAGCTCCATCTCCGGCACGGACGACAGCAGGAGATCGGTATAGTCGTCGAACGGCGGCGTCAGCACCTGGCTCTTCGCCCCATAGCGCACGACCTCGCCGCGATACATGACGGCGATCGAATCCGCGATCGACTTCACCGTCGCGAGATCGTGGGTGATGAAGAGGTAAGCCACCTGCTCGATCTGCTGGAGATTGAGCAACAGCTTCAGGATGCCGTTCGCCACCAACGGGTCGAGGGCCGAAGTTACCTCATCGCAGATGATGAGCTTGGGCTTGGCCGCCAGCGCACGGGCGATGCAGACGCGCTGCTTCTGGCCTCCCGACAGTTCGGCCGGATAGCGGTCGATGAAGCCCTTGCCCATCTCGATTTCCTCGAGCAGCTCCTTGACCCGTCGGTCGCGCTGGGCGCCCTTGAGGCCGAAATAGAAGGTCAGCGGCCGGCCGATGATCTTGCCGACGGTATGGCGCGGGTTCATCGCCACATCGGCCATCTGGTAGATCATCTGAAGCTGGCGGAGGTCTTCCTTGGTACGGCTGCCGAGTCGGTTGGAAAGCTTGCGGCCCTCGAAGGTGATTTCACCCTGCTGCGGCGGCAACAAGCCGGTGATCGCCCGCGCCAGCGTCGATTTTCCGGAGCCGGATTCGCCGACCACAGCCAGCGTTTGGCCGGGATGGATATCGACCGAGACGTTCTTCAGCACCTTGATTACACCCCGGCCATAGGCGGCCGTGACGTTCTTCACCGATAGGATCGGTTTCGGCGTCGGCTGCTTCTCTTCGTGCTCGATATGGTGGACGGAGACCAACGCCTGGGTATAGACCTGCTTCGGCTCCTTGATGATCCGATGGGCGGTGCCCGTCTCGACCATCTTGCCATGGCGCAGCACCATGATCTCGTCGGCCACCTGCGCTACGACCGCGAGGTCATGGGTGATGTAGAGCGCCGCGACGCCGGTAGCGTGGATTGCTTGCTTGATCGCGGCAAGCACGTCGATCTGCGTGGTCACGTCGAGCGCCGTGGTCGGTTCGTCGAAGATGATCAGATCCGGCTCGGGGCAGAGCGCCATGGCCGTCATCACGCGTTGCAATTGTCCGCCGGAGACCTGGTGCGGATAGCGCTTGCCGATATTTTCCGGGTCGGGAAGGCTGAGTTTACGGAACAGCGCCACCGCCCGGCGTTCGACCTCGGCGCGGTTGGCTAAGCCGTGCTTGAGCGAGCTTTCCACCACCTGGTCCATCAGCCGCTGGGCGGGATTGAAGGCCGCTGCCGCGGATTGCGCGACATAGCATACTTCATGGCCGCGCAGTTTGCGGATGCCGTTCTTACCCTGCTTGAGGATGTCGCGGCCGTTGAGGATGACCTCGCCGCCGGTGATGCGCACGCCGCCGCGGCCATACCCCATCGGCGAGAGGCCGATGGTGGATTTGCCCGCGCCGGATTCGCCGATCAGGCCCAGCACCTTGCCTTTTTCCAGCGTCAGCGACACGCCATCGACGATGGTGATCGTCATCGGCTTTTCGCCGGGCGGATAGGTGGTCGCCTCAATGCGAAGATTGCGGATGTCGAGCAGAACATCAGCCATTGCCGCGCCCTCCCTTGAGATCGGTGGTGCGGTCGAGGATCCAGTCGGCGACCAGGTTGACGGAGATGGCGAGCGCGGCAATCGCCGCAGCCGGGATCAGCGCAGCCGGGATGCCGAAGACGATGCCATCCTTGTTCTCCTTGACCATGCCGCCCCAGTCCGCTGCCGGCGGCTGCACGCCGAGGCCGAGGAAGGAGAGAGCGGAGAGGAATAGAATCGCATAGATGAAACGCAGCCCGAGTTCCGAGACCAGCGGCGACAGCGCATTGGGCAAGATCTCGGCGAAGATCACCCACCACTTGCCTTCGCCGCGCAGTTTGGCGG
>NZ_RZOL01000647.1:0-2139 GCF_004022985.1 Mesorhizobium sp. M7A.F.Ca.ET.027.02.1.1
GTCATTGGCCGAAATGCGCACCGAGATCGGCTTCTCCGCCCGCCAGGCAGCGCGCACCGCGCGGAAGATTTCGAGGGGATAGCGCATCCGATTGTCAAGCGAACCGCCATATTCATCCGTGCGCCGGTTGGTGACCGGCGTGATGAAGGACGACAAGAGATAGCCATGCGCAGCGTGGATCTCGAGCATGTCGAAGCCGCAACGATCGGCCATCTCGGCCGAAGCCACGAATTCGTCGCGCACGCGGTCCATGTCGGCGCGATCCATCGCCTTCGGCACCTGATTCTGCGGCGACCACGCCACGGCTGAGGCCGCCATCACCGGCCAGTTGTCTGAGACCAGCGGCACGTCGGTGCCCTCCCAGCCGAGCCGGGTCGAACCTTTGGCGCCGGAATGGCCGATCTGGGCGCAGATCTTGGCTTCGGTTTCGGTATGGACGAAGTCGACCAGCCGCTTCCACGCCACCTCATGTTCGGGCGCATAGAAACCGGGACAACCAGGCGTGATGCGGCCTTCCGGGCTGACGCAGGTCATCTCGATATAGATGAGGCCGGCGCCGCCCTTGGCCCGCTCGGCATAATGGGTGAAATGCCAGTCGGTCGGACAGCCGTCGACGGCCTTGTACTGCGCCATCGGCGAGACGACGACGCGGTTCTGCAGCCTCATGTCGCGCAGCTTGAACGGCGCGAACATCGGCGCGCGGCGCAGGTTGTTGCCGCCGGCACCCGCCTGGCGCTGGAACCATTCTTCGGCGCTTTCAAGCCATTCGGCATCGCGCAGCCGCAGATTCTCGTGACTGATACGCTGCGAGCGGGTCAAAAGCGAATAGTTGAACTGCACCGGATCGAGGCCGAGATAGCGCTCGACCTCCTCGAACCATTCGAGCGAATTGCGCGCCGCCGATTGCAGCTTCAGCACCTCGGTGCGGCGGGCATCCTCATATCTACGGAAGGCGGCGTCGAGGTCCGGCTCGGTTTCGACATACTCGGCCAGAGCCACGGCACTTTCCAGGGCCAGCTTGGTGCCGGAGCCGATCGAGAAATGCGCTGAGGCCGCCGCATCGCCCATCAGTGCCAGATTCTTGTACGACCAGCGCTCGCACAGCACGCGCGGAAAATTGATCCAGGCGGAACCACGGATATGGTTGGCATTGGTCATCAGCGCGTGGCCGCCGAGGTGTTTTTCGAAGATCCGCTCACAAAGGGCGATCGATTCCTGCTGCGACATCGCGCCGAAGCCGAAGGCAGCCCAGGTCTGTTCGCTGCACTCGACGATGAAGGTCGCGGTGTCGCTGTCGAACTGGTAGGCGTGCGCCCACACCCAGCCATGCTCGGTCTTCTCGAAGATAAAGGTGAAGGCGTCGTCGAACTTCTGGTTGGTGCCGAGCCAGACGAACTTGCATTTGCGGGTGTCGATGTCGGGCTTGAAGATGTCACCGAAACTGTTGCGCGCCCTGGAGTTCAGGCCGTCGGCCGCGACAACCAGATCATGCGTCTCCATGTAGGGCTTGGGATCTGCAATGTCGGTCTCGAACATCAGCTTGACGCCGAGTTCGCGCGCCCGGCGCTGCAGCAGGACCAGCAGCCGCTTGCGGCCGATGCCGCAGAAACCGTGACCTGACGAGACCGTGCGCACGCCGTCATGGATGACGGCGATGTCGTCCCAGTAGGCAAAGTGCTTCTTGATCCAGACAGCGCTGACCGGGTCGTTTTTCGACAGATTGTCGAGCGTCTCGGCCGACAGCACGACGCCCCAGCCGAACGTGTCGTCGGCGCGGTTGCGCTCGAACACCGTCACATCGTGCGCGGCGTCCCTCAGCTTCATCGAAATGGCAAAGTAGAGGCCGGCTGGTCCGCCGCCGAGAACCGCAACCTTCATGTCTGCGATCTCCTCTTCGCTTGCTGGAGTTCAGTATCGCGCCGGCAACAAGATATTTCAAGCTTAAAGTTTTATATCAAAACGATTATCCTGACATGGCGAAAGCGCGCCTGCGTGTCATCGCGCAAGCGCGCTGCCGGATCACTTTTCCGGGTTCTTCGGGCTCCACAGCACCGTCTCGGCGTCCTTCTCATAGGCCATGCCATCGGGATAGCTGATCGCTTCCAGTTGCAGTCCCCACGGCGCCTGGAAATAGAGGAT
>NZ_RZOL01000648.1:0-2114 GCF_004022985.1 Mesorhizobium sp. M7A.F.Ca.ET.027.02.1.1
CGGATACGACGCCAATCCGTGGATTATAACAGGCTTTTGACTTCGCGTTGGCGGATGCCGGTTGAAGCGCTGAAGAGAGTCGTCTTAACCGACAGGCCCCGCCCCCGGGACCGGACCGTAACGGTCGGGCGCCGTCGAGAAGGAGGAAGCGCAAATGGCCGCCTATCTGATCGCGGATGTAGACGTAAAGGACGCTGCCGCGTTCGAGGAATACCGGCGGGATGTGCCAGCCACCGAGGAGCGTTATGGTGGGAGATATCTAGGTCGTGGCGGTGCGACCAAGGTTTTGGAGGGCGATTGGGAGCCACACCGTTTGGTTATTATCGAATTCCCCGACATGACGTCGTTGATGGGCTGGTACAATTCGCCGGAATACGCCCGCCTTATTGAAATCCGGAAGCGTTGCGCCAACACCAGGATCATTGCGCTTGAGGGGGTTGCAACACCCACTCTTTGACCGTGGTGGCTCGCGTTCATCAGGTAGTATCCGGCTTTTGCGCCCGAATCCGTACACCGCGAAGTCAGCTGTTTAAAGCCGGGAAACCAGGCAATAAATGCGGGCTTACCACTGCGGGGCTTTCTCATTTGTCGCGGTGCCCGAGAACCCAACTCGACCGTGCAATGAAAAGCCCGCCACGGGGGCGACCTGCGGCGGGCTCTTGGAGCGGCTACATCCCTGAGGAATCGACCACTTTGTAGCAGGATTATGACCTGTGTGGCCGCGTTAGCCTATGGTGTGATCGCGGAAGCTGCGCGTCAGTTGAAGACCGCGGCAGGGAGCCAGTCGAAATTGGCCACATTGGGAGGGAGGTTTGCGCTAAACGCATTATTTTTCTGGTACGCCCAAGGGGAATCGAACCCCTGTTACCGCCGTGAAAGGGCGGTGTCCTAACCGCTAGACGATGGGCGCGCTCAGACGAAGCGGCTTATACTGGCGTTGTGCGCAACCGGCAACCCGTCAGGTGCCACCTTGGACAACTTTTTTCCGGGCCAGCCAAATCAACGATTTCCCGAGGGTTGGCAGGCTTTGATAATTAGCGGCGACACCCATCGTTTCGTCATCCTCGGGCGGAGCAAGGAGCGCAGCGACGCAGCGCAGACCCCTGGAGCTGCTCCGCAACCCAAGGGATTCATGCCGCGACTCAAACGCATCACCACGGTGCAGAATTCTGCTCCGTCGCATTCCTCGACAGCCGTCGCGGCATGGATCCCAGGGTCTCGCGACGGAGCTTCGCTCCTGCTTCGCCCTAGGATGACGAAGTTTGTGGGAGGCTTCGGCTAATCCCGAATGCTCAGAATGGTCACCGGTACGATCTTGGCTGCTAATAGGCCTAAGACCGTCTGCTAGACTAGCCGTCACCGCCGCTGCGCCGGCGGCAGCGCCAGTTCCAGTCGCGCTCGGGGCCGACGTCGACGTGAACCGATTCTGTGTGGCAGTACGTGCCGACGCCGCCGCGGCCGGGCATGCTTCTGATGTAGCTCGCCAGTTCCCATTTCGAAACGCCGGGAACCTGGATATCGGCGGCGGCGCAATACATGTGCAGCGAATTCTTGGCGCCGTTGGCGCGCCGGTTGCGGGCCGGGTCGCGATAGCCTGACGTCACCGTCATCTTGCGGCCGTAGTGGCCTTCGATCGTCTTCAGCACGCGCACCAGCGACGGCTTCAGGCAGGCCACATCGACGCTTTCGTTCTGCTTGAGCAGCCCGTTGGGCGCCAACCGGGCCATGCCGGCGGCTGACGCAACCTGATAGGAGCCGCCGATTGGCCCCTCATCCTCGTTGAGGTCGACGTCGCTTTCGTCGTCCAGGCCGGACTTGCGCTTGATCTCGAACAGGGCCGTCTGGCGTACGCCGGGCAGGGCATCGCTGCCGGTGATGTGACCGCTATCGCCACCGAGCGAAGCCAGTTGCACCGGCTTGGCCGTGGAATTGGCCGAGGCCAGCGTGATGATCGGCTTTGCCGCTGCTGGCGCCGCTTTTGCCTGCGCCGGGGGCTGCTCGCCCGTCCGGGCGTTGCTGATGATGGGGGATGGTGTCGCCGAGGCTGGCGTTGCGCCAAACATCGAGGCGAGGAAGCCTTTCTTCTTTGGTGCTTCGGCCTGCGGCATCTCGCC
>NZ_RZOL01000649.1:0-2105 GCF_004022985.1 Mesorhizobium sp. M7A.F.Ca.ET.027.02.1.1
ACGGGCCGGAGCCGCTGATCGTCACCAAGGCCAATGCCAAGTCTTCCGTGCACCGCCGCATCTATCTCGACTATATCGGCGTCAAGACCTACACCGCCAAGGGCACGCTCGCGGGCGAATTGCGCATCGTCGGCCTGTTCACCTCGACCGCCTACACGCGCTCGGTGATGAAGATCCCGTATCTCAGGTCCAAGGCCGAAACCATCATCGCCAAGTCCGGCTTCGACCGGCACGATCACTCCGGCAAGGCGCTGATCAACGTGCTGGAAAGCTATCCGCGCGACGAATTGTTCCAGGTGCCGGTGCCGATCCTGAGGAAGCACGCCGCTGCCATTCTGGGCCTGGTCGAGCGGCCACGCGTGCGGGCGCTGGTGCGCGCCGACCAGTTCGACCGGTTCGTCTCGATCCTCGTCTTCGTGCCGCGCGACCGTTACGACAGCGTCGTGCGCGAGAAGATCGGCTCGTATCTGAAGACCGTATTCGAAGGCCGGCTGTCGGCCTACTACCCGGCCTTTCCCGAGGGCGGGCTGGCGCGCGTGCACTTCATCATCGGCCGCTCCGGCGGCAAGACGCCGAAGGTCGAGCAAGCGACGATAGAGGCGGCGATCCGCGACATCGTGCGTACCTGGGAGGACGCCCTTTCCGATGCGGCCGAGGCCAGTGGCGGCGACCAGGCTTTGAAGGCGATTGCCGCGCGGCTGCCGGAAAGCTACCGCGATTCGTTCAGCGCGGCGGTGGCGCTGGCCGATGCCAGGCGCATTGCCAAGATCAGCGCCGGCAATCCGATCGCCATCGATTATTATCGTCATGCCGAGCAGAAACCGCATCAGGCGGCGCTGAAAATCTATCACCATGGCAGCCCGGTGGCGCTGTCGCGGCGGGTGCCGGTGCTGGAAAACATTGGCTTCCGCGTCATCAGCGAGCGCACCTTCGAGGTCGGCGACGAACAATCCGGCCTGGTCTTCATCCATGACATGGAGTTGGAGAACAGCTACGGCAAGCCGATCGACCTGACTGATGGCGGCGCGCTGTTCGAGGACGCTTTCCTCTCTGTCTGGCGAGGCGATGTCGACAATGACGGCTATAACGGCCTTGCCCAGACCGCCGGCTTGTGGTCAGGCGAGATCACGATCCTGCGCGCCTATGGCCGCTATCTGCAGCAGGTCGGCATCCCGCAAAGCCAGGATTTCATCGCCGCCGCGCTCAATCGCTATCCCGACATAGCGCGGGGCCTGCATGCGCTGTTCATCGCCCGGCTTGGCCCGACAGCCGAGACCGAAGGCGTGGTGGCCGCAAAGCACCTCAAGGCCAAGATCAAGGACGCGCTGGAGGATGTGCCGAACATCGATGACGACACCATCATCCGGCGCTATCTCAATCTGATCGAAGCCTCGCTGCGCACCAATCATTTCGTTGCCGATACGAAAGAGAAAGGCCAGTCGCTGGCGATCAAACTCGATTCGCACGCGGTCGAGGGCTTGCCGGCGCCGCGGCCGTGGCGAGAGATCTTCGTCTACGGTTCCGAGGTCGAAGGCCTGCATCTGCGCTTCGGTCCGGTGGCGCGCGGCGGCCTGCGCTGGTCCGACCGCGCCCAGGACTACCGCACCGAGGTGCTCGGCCTGGTCAAGGCACAGCAGGTCAAGAATGCCGTCATCGTGCCGGTTGGCGCCAAGGGCGGCTTCTATCCGAAGAAGCTGCCGATGAGCGCCGGTCGCGACGCGATCTTCGAGGCCGGCACCTCGGCCTACAAGAATTTCGTCTCCAGCCTGCTGTCGATCACCGACAATATCGGTCTCGACGGTGTCATCCCCCCGGCCGGCGTCATCAGACGCGACCCGGACGATCCGTATTTCGTCGTTGCCGCCGACAAGGGCACGGCGACCTTCTCCGACACCGCCAACGCGATCTCAGAGAAGCACGGCTTCTGGCTCGACGACGCCTTCGCCAGCGGCGGCTCGGCCGGCTATGACCACAAAAAGATGGGCATCACCGCCAAGGGCGCCTGGGAAGCGGTCAAGCGGCATTTCCGCGAGATCAACCGCGATATCCAGACCTCGTCCTTCACGGTCGTCGGGGTTGGCGACATGTCGGGCGACGTGTTCGGC
>NZ_RZOL01000064.1:0-21387 GCF_004022985.1 Mesorhizobium sp. M7A.F.Ca.ET.027.02.1.1
GCAATAAGGATGCCGGCACTGCGCAATAAGGTTCAATGCATTAAAACAGAGCATCCGCATTCCCACTTGCGGAGCTCTGACTCAATTAGAATACATTAACTTATGCCGGATGAAACCGAAAATTTACGTGCGGACACTGACTAAAGCCGCTGACGTTTCATAGTCGTCATATGACGACTATCTGCGGTTCACTGCTGGAATCGCAGAACAAAGCGATCGGACTGCCCGATTTCGTGATGCTCGACCCGCTGGCCATGGCATCGCCGCGCAAACGTCCTATATCAGTGGGCAGAGTTTTTTGCGCGGGAATGAGCGAATGTCGGCACTTCGGCCATCAACGATCTTCACAGTGGCAATGCTGGCCACGGCAGTGCTGGCGGGCGTTTGCCTGCCGGCTTCCGCGCAAGCGCTCAATTCCGCTACCGGCAACAATGCGCTGATCCGGCAGAACGACCTGCAAATCCTGCAAAACAGGATACAACGGCAGCAATATCAGCAGCAACAGCAGCAGTACCGCGCCCAGGACCGCCAGATCGTTCAGCAGCCGCCCCCGGTCGTGCAGCAGCTCAAGCCAAGCTGCCAGACCCAGATAATCGGCACCACCGCCGTGAGCAATTGCCGCTGACATCAAGGCGTTTTTCATTTATTTAGCCGACTTAGGTATTTCGAGTGTCTTTCGGCACATGCGAAAGTTTTGGTTTTGCAACGATGCCTTGTCGCGCTATGCGGCATTGCATCGACTGGATTGACGAATGGCAGCCACCAAGAAAAAGGCCGTACGCAAGGCAAAGAAGGGCGAGAGGATCCGCCAGGTGGCGGCTATTCCCTTTCGGCTGACCGCGCGCGGCGGCATCGAGGTCATGCTGGTCACGTCGCGTACCACCAGGCGCTTCATCGTCCCCAAGGGCTGGCCGATGAAGGGCAAGAGCGGACGCAAGGCGGCCACCATCGAGGCGCAGGAGGAAGCCGGCGTGCTCGGCAAGACGCTGAAGCAGCCGGCGGGTACCTATTCCTACTGGAAGCGGCTGGCCAATCGCTTTGTCCGCGTCGACGTCATCGTCTATCTGCTCGAGGTGAGTGAGGAACTGGCCGACTGGCAGGAAGCCAAACGACGCCAGCGGGCCTGGCTGGCGCCAGCCGACGCGGCCATGCTCATCGACGAGCCGGATCTTTCAACGTTGGTGAAGACGCTGAAGCTTCCTCAGCCTTTGCAGGTGGACCAGGCGTAAAGCCTCACTCGCCGGGCTCATCGCTTTCGGGAAACGGCCGCACCGGCGTGCCGGTATAGGTCCACAGCCATTCGCGCGGCAGCGGCCCCTTGTTTCGCTCGGCCTGCTGCGACTGCTCCCAGGCATGCGCAAGGATGCCGACCGAGCGCGACAGCACGAAAAGCCCTCGCGTCAGCGCTGGCGGAAAACCGAGTTCGCCATAGATGACGGCGGTAGCGCCATCGATGTTGAGCGGTATTTTTTTCCTCTTGCGTCGCGCGACGTCCGCCTCGATCGCTTCTGCAATATCGGCGAAACGTCCGTTGACGGCACCGCGTGCGGCAAATTCGCGGGTCAGTTCCAGCAAACGCGGCGCGCGCGGGTCGACGGGATGGAAGCGATGTCCGAGCCCCGGCACATAGCCCTTCTCCTCGGCGAAGAACCGGTCGAGCCTCGCCGAGACCGCTTCATTCAGCGTCATCCCGGCATCGATCGCCACGGCAATGTCACCATAGAAGGAAAGCGCCTGCTCGCCGGCGCCACCGTGCACGTCGCCGAGAACGTTGATGGCCGAGGCCATGGCGCTGTTGATACCGACGCCGCAGGTTGCGGCCATGCGCGCAATGGCGATCGATGGCGCCTGCGGTCCGTGGTCGACGGCGGCTCCCAAGGCAATGCCGAGCAACTCTGCCTGGTCCTCGCTGGGCAGTTCGCCGCGCAGCATCAGCCAGATGACAGCCGGGAAGCTGACGCGGCCGATCAGATCCTGGATCTCGTAGCCGCGCAGCCGGATGACACCAGGCCGCATCTCGATGATGTCGGTCTGCCACCATTCCTCGCCGCGCTCACGGCCCGTCTTCTCCGTGTCGCTCATGCGCGTGCCTTTGCCTTGCCGCGGGGTGGCAGGTCGGCGAACACCTCGCCCATATGTTCGCCGAGCGCCGGCGGCGGCTTTGTCGGCAAGGGCGCCTCGCCATCGACCATGAAGCCGCCGCGCAGAACGGTCAGCGGCTTGTCCATGCCGGCCACATCATCAAAATTCGCGGTCACCCGGCGTTCGAGCACTTGCGGCTCGGCCAGCACTTGCGGGATCGTCAGCACCCTGCCGGCAGGCACGCCGGCGCGATTGAGCATCTCTTCCCAGGCAGCCGCCGAGGCGCCCGCCAGGGCGTCCTCAATTTCGACTTTAAGCGCCGCACGGTTGCGCTTGCGCGTCTCGCGCTCGGCAAAGCGGACATCGGAGGCCAGTTCCGGCCGGCCGATCAGCCGGCACAGCGCCACGAACTGCTCCTGCTTGTTGGCGGCGATGTTGACGAGCCCGTCGCCGGTGCGAAACGTACCGGAGGGTGCCGCAGTCATGTTCTCATTGCCCATCGGCTTGGGGTCGATGCCTGCGGTCAAATAGTTGGAAACCGGCCAGCCAAGCGCGGAAAGTGTGCATTCGAGCATCGAGACGTCGAGAAAGGCACCCTCGCCGCTCGTCTTCTGCCGCACCAGCGCCGAGGTAATGGCGAACGCGCCGACCAGTCCGCCAAGCGTGTCGGCCACGGGATAGCCGACCCGCAGCGGCGCCGTTTCCGGTGTTCCGGTGATACTCATGATCCCCGACAGGCCCTGGATGATCTGGTCATAGGCGGGATTGTCGCGCATCGGCCCGGTCTGGCCGAAACCCGATATTGCGCAATAGACGAGGCCTGGACGGACCGTCTTCAGCGCCTCGTAACCAAGCCCCAGCCGATCCATCACGCCCGGGCGGAAATTCTCCACCAGGGCGTCGGCGCTGGCCACCAGATCGAAAAAGCGCTCGCGATCGGCTTGCTGCTTGAGGTCGAGCACCACCGACCGTTTGCCGGCGTTCTGCGCCAGGAACGATGCGCCCATGCCGGCGCTGTTCAGCTTTGGCGAGCCGCCGAGCTGGCGGGCCAGGTCGCCGCCTTGCGGCGCCTCGACCTTGATCACATCGGCGCCGAGCAGCGCCAGCTGATAGGCGCAGTAGGGACCGGCCAGGACGTTGGTCAGGTCGAGGACGCGGATACCGGAAAGCAATTCTGTCATGGCATCATTGGATCGATCAGGCATCGCCGGGCACATGCTCCGGTCCTCGCCGACGCCGATGCTCGATGAAGGCCCAGATATGCGGGCTGGCGAGGCCGATGAAGGCGAGCGTCAGCAGCGTCAGCGACAGCTTGTGGGTGTAAAACACCGACCAGTCGCCATTCGAAATGGTCATCGCCCGGCGGAACTGGGTTTCGGCGAGCGGTCCAAGGATCATGCCGATAATGACGGGCGCGGTCGGGAAATCGAACCGCCGCATCAGGAAACCGGCCGCCCCCAGGAGATACAGGATGACGAGGTCGATGGGCGATTGCGAAATGCCATAGGTGCCGACCGTGGCGAACACCAGGATGCCGGCATAAAGCTGCGGCGCCGGGATTTTCAGCAACCGCACCCACAGCCCGATCAGCGGCAGGTTGAGGACGACGAGGATCACGTTGGCGATGAACAGGCTGGCGATCAGCCCCCAGACGAGGTCGCCCTGGGTCGTGAGAAGCAGCGGCCCGGGATTGATGCCGTAGCTCTGGAAGGCCGACAGCATGATCGCCGCGGTCGCGGAGGTCGGCAGGCCAAGCGTCAGCATCGGCACCAGCACGCCGGCGGCGGAGGCATTGTTGGCGGCCTCGGGGCCGGCAACGCCTTCGATGGCGCCGACGGTGCCGAACTCCTCCTTGTGCTTCGACAGCTTCTTTTCGATGGCATAGGACAGGAAGGTCGGGATTTCGGCGCCGCCGGCCGGCATGGCGCCGATCGGGAAGCCGATCGCAGCGCCGCGCAGCCAGGGTTTCCACGAACGCCCCCACTCGGCCGCCGTCATGTAGAGCGAGCCCTTCAGCGGCACGATCTCGTCCTTGCCGGCATAGCGGCGCGAGGCCATGTAGAGCGTCTCGCCGACGGCAAACAGGCCAACCGCGGCAATGATGACATCGACGCCATCAAGCAGTTCGTTCGTGCCGAAGGTGAAGCGTGGCTGGCCGGTCTGCAGGTCTACGCCGATCATGCCGATGACGAAGCCGGCGAACAGGCTGGTCAGGCCGCGTACGGAAGACGAGCCGAGCACCGCCGAAACGGTGATGAAGGCCAGCACCATCAAAGAGAAATATTCGGCCGGACCAAAGGCCAATGCGAATTTGACCACCACCGGCGCCAGGAAAGCGACGCCCATCGTGCCGATCGTGCCGGCGACGAACGAGCCTATCGCGGAGGTGGCGAGTGCCGCGCCGCCGCGCCCGGAGCGCGCCATCCTGTTGCCTTCCAACGCAGTGACGATGGTGGCGCTTTCGCCGGGCGTGTTGAGCAGGATCGACGTCGTCGAACCACCATACATGGCGCCGTAGTAGATGCCGGCGAACAGGATGAAGGATGCTTCCGGCGCCACCTGATAGGTGATCGGCAAAAGCAGCGCGATGGTCAGCGCCGGTCCAAGACCGGGCAGCACGCCGATGGCGGTACCGAGTGTGGTGCCAAGCAGGCACCACAGAAGGTTGACCGGGGTGAAGGCAACCGAGAAGCCATGTGCGAGATGTCCGAGCGTTTCCATGGCGTCAGCCCCTCAACATGGTGATGAACGCATCGATGACCGTGTTCAGCTGGTTCTCGATGAAACCGGCACCGATGTTGACGCCAAGCGCCCTAGCGAAGCCGAAATAGGCGGCCAGCGCCAGGATCAGGCCGAGCACTGCGTCACGCAGCGTGCGCTTGCTGCCGAAGCCGTAGCAGACCAGAACGAACATGATGACGGATGCCGCCGTGAAGCCGAGCGGCCGGATGAGCAGCAGATTGGCGATCAGGCCGATGACGACGAAGCCCATCGCCTTCCAGTCGGTCGGCGTCTCCTTTTCCTCCTCCGGCTGCCAGCCGCCGCGAAGCGCGGCAAGGATGAGCAACAGCGAAAGAACCACCAGGCCGAACATGGTGAGGTAGGGAAAGACGGTCGGGCCGACCTTGGAGTAGAGCGGCGACACCGGGATTGCCAGCGTCTGCCAGGCGACGGCGCCGGCGCAGGCCAGGAGCCCGATGCCTATCAACAATTCCGGCACGGCAAGGCGCCACGGCGCCGCCTGCTGGTCGCTGGTGCTCATCGGTATCCTCCCAAGATGGCCGGCATCCTCCAGCCGGCCGCATCCGCAGTTTCGCCGCATCATATGTCCATGCGGCAGGCGAGATGGGAAGGGGGCGGCACTCTAACCGCCCCCTGAAGACATCAGGCGAGGCCGAGATCCTTGAGGATCGCGGTGATGCGGGCCGTGTCCTCGGTGAGGAATTTTGCGTAGTCGTCGCCAGTCAAAAGGATGGGCGTCCAGTTGCGGTTTTTGCATTCGGTTGCCCATGCATCGCTCTTGGCCATGGTCTCGATCATTGTGACCATCGCCGCCTTGTCGGTGTCGGAAACGCTGGGCGGTGCGAAGACGCCGCGCCAGTTGAACAGTTCGACATCGATGCCGGCTTCCTTCAACGTCGGTGCGTCGATGCCGTCCTGACGCTTGTCAGCCGAGATGGCGAGCAACCGCAGCGCGCCCGCCTTGACCTGCTCGGAGAACTCGCCAAAGCCGGAGATGCCGGCCGCGACCTGGTTGCCGAGCAGCGCCGACAACGCCTCACCGCCGCCGGCGAACGGCACGTAGGACAGGTTTGTCGCCGGCACGCCGACCGTCTTGGCAATCAAGCCGAACAAGATGTGATCCGAGCCGCCGGCGGAGCCGCCGGCGACGGGAACCTTTGTCGGATCGGCCTTGAGCGCGGCGACGAAATCAGCGGCCGTCTTGAACGGTGACTCCGCCGGCACGACCAGGGCCTCGAACTCGCCGGTGAGGCGGGCGATCGGGGTGACTTGCGTCAGATTGTTCGCGGCCTTGTTGGCAATGATGGCGCCAACCATGACCATGCCGGCAACCATCAGGGAATTGCCTTTGCCGTTCCACTGGCTGATGAATTGCGGCAGCCCGACAGTCCCGCCGGCGCCGCCGACATTGGTGATCTGCGAACCCGAGATCAGCTTTTCACTGCGCAGCACCTGGTCGATCGTGCGCGCCGTCTGGTCCCAGCCGCCACCCGGTGCGGCAGGCACGAAGAGCTGTATCTGGGGCGCGCCTTCGGCGTAAGCGGGAGAAAGATGCGACGTCATCAGCCCGGCACCCACGGCTGCGGTGCTCATCAAAAATCTGCGTCTGTTCAGCATGGGGATTCCTCCAAATCACGACACCTCCTCCGGTGCCCGCCAAAACGCGCCTGCATCCAGACCCGTCATCGATTTCAAGCAGATGTTACGGAGTTCTGTCAACGGAAACGATATTCTACTGGACAGAACGATTTGGCGGCGCGACAGAGTCGCGTCGCTCGGCTTTCTTCAAACTGGAACCACCATGGACTCGCCAAGCAAATCGGCAGATGGGGAAATAGATCGCACCTCGGCGGACGGTGTTGCCGCGCTTGATCGAGCCATTGCCATCCTCGATACCTTCACCACGGATGACCGGTCGCTCAGCCTGGCCGAAATCGCGGCGCGCACCGGCCTCTACAAGAGCACCATCCTGCGGCTTGCGAATTCCCTCATGCGCGGACGATTGCTCGAGCGCCTCGACAATGGGCGCTACCGCGTCGGACCCGCGACCTTTCGGCTCGGTGCGCTCTACCAGCGTTCGGTCGTGGCGGTCGATATCCTGCTGCCGATCATGCGCGATCTTTCCGAGCGAAGCTGGGAGAGCGTTGCCTTCTATGTTCGCTCGGGCGACGTCCGCACCTGTCTCTACCGCGTCGAATCCAAGCACCCGATCCGCTACACGATACGCGAAGGCGACGTATTGCCTTTGCTGCTCGGCTCCGGCGGCCGCGTGCTTGCAGCGTTTTCGGGCCAGCAGGGCGAACCGTACGAGACCATCCGCAAGACCTGCAACTGCCTCGCCGTGGGCGACCGGGACCCTGAGACGGGGGGCGTGTCGGCGCCGGTGTTCGGCCCGGGAGGCGTCCTGCTCGGCGCCTTGACCCTGGCTGGACCCAGCACGCGCGTCGACGCGGCATTTCTGCAGCGCATGAAGCGTCCGCTGCTCGAGGCGGCGGCCCGCGCCACCCGCGCCTTCGGCGAGGACGCCTCCATGCTCGAGCGGGCAAGCCTGGCAGCGGACGCCATGCCGTAGAACACGTCCTCGTTGGAAGCCCCGCTCAAGTCAATTTGACCAGAACGATACGGCGGTTCTTGGCGCGGCCCGCCTCGTCATCATTGCTGGCGACAGCCTCCATCATGCCGACGCCGACAGCGGCTGGCCGCGCCGCTCGGGTCACCGCGCCAGCAGGATGGTCGGAGTGTCGTGGTAGGTGGTCTTCACCACTTCCCGGTAACCGCACTTCGCAGCCACCCTCAGCGAAGCGCCGTTTTCCGGATCGATGATGCAGACGGTCTTCTCGCGCCCGAAAATCTCTTCGCTCCACGACAGCATGCGGCCAACCACCTCGGTGGCGAAGCCCGCCCCGTGCACGGCCGGAACCAGCGCCCACCCGGCCTCGGGAATGCCTTCGATCGATGGTTCCATATCGCGCTTCAGGTCGTGAAACCCGGCCTCGCCGATGAAGCGTCCGGTCGCCTTCTCCTCAATCGCCCAGAAGCCATAGCCGAGCAGCGACCACAGGCCGGCGTGACGCAGGAAGCGCATCCAGCTTTCTTCGCGCGTGCGCGGCTTGCCGCCGATGAAGCGGGTGACGACGGGATCGGTCCACATCGCGGCATAGGTGTCGAAATCATCCAGCCGGTGTGCCCGCAGGATGGTGCGCTTCGTTTCGATGACAGGGGCGCTGGTCGCTTGTGGATTGTTCATGGGATCTGCCTCGTACGGATCGCCAGCGCTTAGCAAATCGCCGGTGCGGCGCAAGGGGCCAGCGCAACACGGCCCATCATCCAGGCGCCGCTATGGGAATTTTGCGAGACGGTGTTATTTTTTCACGGCAGGCCGATTCAACGCCTGCCAGCGCGACCTTTCAGGCGCGCATTGCTGCCGTCAAACCCAGGGAAAGAGCATGGACACCACCGATCTTGTGCTTGCGATCTTCCATCATCTGCTGGTTTTTTCGCTGGCGGGGATCATCGGCGCCGAATTCGTCCTGATCCGCGGCGATCTGGGCGCTGCGACGCTCAAGAGGCTCGCCGGCATCGACCGCCATTACGGCATCATTGCCACGCTGATCATCGTCGTCGGCATCGGCAAAGTCTTCTATGGCCTCAAGGGCTGGGAATTCTACGTCTACAATTGGGTGTTCTGGGCCAAGATAGCGGCGTTCGTCATGGTCGGCCTGCTGTCGATCATCCCGACCGTCCGCTTCATATCCTGGAACAGGCAGGCGAGCGGCAATGCCTCGTTCCAGGTACCGGCGGCCGAGCTTGCGTCCGTGAAGACCTACATCCGCGCCGAAGCTTTCATCTTCCTGCTCATCCCGGTCTTCGCCGCGGCGATGGCGCGCGGCTACGGCTATTGAGGCCGAACTCTATTCGCAAGGTGGTCTCGATTATAAACTAGCGGCAATCTCCTGGATAAAATCCAGAAATGCTCTGACCTTAGCCGGCGGCAGATGGCGCGATGGGTGATAGGCGTAGAGCGGATAAAGTTCTTCCGACCACTCCCGCAGGATCGGCACGAGGTCTCCCCGTGCCAGGAACGGCGCAAGGCCGATGGCGAGGCTTTGGAAAATGCCTTGGCCCGCTACGCAGGCTGTGACCGCGACGGAAGGATCATCCAACACCAGGCGGCTTGAGATCTTGACCCTGACGATCTCCCCGCCCCGGAGAAACTCCCATGGAAAAGGAAGGCCGGTTTGAGGATCACGGAAGAGAAGCGCCTCGTGATGGACGAGGTCGTGCGGCGACTGTGGCTGGCCGTGCCGTTCGAGATAGGCCGGCGCCGCAACTGTCAGGATCGGGGTTTCCAGGAGCTTGCGTATGATGAGGGATGATGCATTGGGCGGCCCGAAGCGTATCGCCACGTCCACGCCGGTCATCATCTCCTCGCGGTAGTTGCTGGTCGAGAAATCCAGCATCAGCAGCGGATAGCGGGCGAGGAACCGCTGCAGCCTGGCCGCGAGCACCATGCGTGCGAACCACGGGTCCACCGATACGCGCAGCCGGCCGCGTACGAGCGCCGCCGCGCCCGCGGCCTCGGCAGCCGCCTCATCCAGGCCTGCAAGAAGCGACATCACTTGTGCGTGGAAGCGGCGTCCTTCCTCGGTGAGGGTGACTGCACGCGGATTGCGATCGAACAACCGCACGCCGACCCGCGCCTCCAGACGCGCGACGGCCCGGCTCACCCCTGATGGTGTCAGGCCGACCATCTCCGCGGCGCGAGCGAAATTCCCAGCCTCCGCAACCGCTGCCAGAACCCCGACGCCGGTCAGAAGCCGCGTGTCGAAAACCATTCGATTCCCCTTCGCCTCCGAGGCGAGCAATAGTGAATCTGAGTCACTGTAACATTGATTCTAATGCGCGTGAATCATGTCATGGCACGACTTACAAGGTGACGTCCTGGCAACATTGCGGGCGAGCGGCCGGGAAAATCGGATTTCCCTCGATCCAGAAAGGAGTTGGTCATGAACCAGATCACACGCAGAACCATGCTTCAGCGCGGAGGAATGCTGGGGGCCATTCTGGCTCTCGATACGGTCAGCCCCGCCTTGGCCAAAAGAATGCCAGCCGGTTCGTCAGTGCAGTTCAAGGCGATCGACGCCGCCTTGCAGGCAGGCGTCTCAAACGACGACGTAGCCGGTGTCATCGCCGTCGCGGCGACGCGCAAAGGCATGGTCTACGAAGGTGCCTTCGGCAAGGCCAACGTCGCAACGGGCGCACCGATGACGCTCGACACGGTATTCTGGCTGCTGTCGATGACCAAGGCGTTCACCGCGACGGCCTGCATGCAGTTGGTCGAACGGGGCCGCCTGCATCTGGACGATGATGCGTCGAAGTACCTGCCGGAACTGGCCTCTCCACAAATCCTCGACGGCTTTGCCGAGGATGGAACGCCGCGACTGCGGCCGGCCAAGCGCGCGATCAAGGTTCGCCATCTGCTGACGCATACCTCCGGCTGCACCTACTCGATCTGGAGCGAGGCTCTGACCCGCTACGAGAAGGTGACGGGCATGCCCGACATCGCGACCTGCAGGAACGCCGCCTTCACCGCCCCACTCGAATTCGAGCCCGGCGAGCGATGGGAATATGGCATCAGCATGGACTGGGTCGGCAAGCTGGTCGAGGCGGTGTCTGATCAGTCGCTCGAAATCTACTTTCGCGAGAACATTTTCGCGCCGCTCGGCATGAAGGATTCAGGCTTCCTGATCGGGACCGAGCAGAAGCGGCGTGTCGCCAGCTTCCATAGCCGCCGCGCCGATGGCGGGCTGGAGCCGGCACCCTTCGAGATGCCGCAGCGGCCGGAGTTCTTCATGGGCGGCGGCGGCGCCTTCTCGACGCCGCGCGACTACATGGCCTTTCTGCAGGCGCTGCTGAACGGCGGCACGCTGCATGGCGAGCGAATCCTGCATCCGGAGACGGTCGCCATGATGATGCAGAACCAGATCGGCGAGCTGAACGTCCAGGAGATGCATTCGGCGCAGCCGTCCTATTCCCGCAGCTTCGACCAGTTCCCGGGACAGCCGCATAAATGGGGTCTGTCTTTCGACATCAACATGCAGGCAGGACCGAACGGGCGCTCCGCCGGCAGCATCTCCTGGGCAGGTCTGCTCAACTGCTACTTCTGGCTCGATCCGGTGAAGCATGTCACAGGCGCGCTCTTCACCCAGGTCCTGCCCTTCTACGACGAGCGGGTCGTCGCGCTCTACGGCGCGTTCGAGCGCGGCCTCTATGCCGGACTTGCCTGAACCCAGGCGATCGACATCAACATCTGGAGAACCATCATGTACGCAATCACCGGAATCACCGGCAAGGTCGGCGGCGCACTTGCGCGCAGCCTTCTCGCCGGGGGACTACCCGTCCGCGCCGTTCTGCGCGACAAGGCCAAGGCGGCGGAGTGGAGAACCCGGGGCTGTGACGTCGCCCTGGCCGAGATGGACGATGCGGCAAGCCTGACTTCAGCGTTTCGGGGTGCCACGGGCGTCTTCATCCTGCCGCCCTCCGAGTTCGACCCGGAGCCCGGCTTTCCCGAGGCCAGGCGCGTCATCGCGACCGTGGCGGCGGCTTTGGCCGAGGCGCGTCCCGGCAAGGTGGTCTGCTTGTCGACAATCGGCGCTGATGCTCCGCACGAGAACCTGCTGACCCAGCGCATGCTGATGGAACAGTCGCTGGGGGAGATCGGCCTTCCGATCATCTTCCTGAGGCCCGGCTGGTTCGTGGAAAATGCGCTCTGGGACGTTCCCTCGGCGCGCGATGAAGGCGTGTTGCGCAGCTTCCTGCAGCCGGCTGACAGACCGTTCCCGATGGTTGCGACGCAAGATGTCGGGCGCCAGGCCGCCATGCTCCTCCATGAGGACTGGAGCGGGACGCGGGTCGTCGAGCTGGAAGGGCCCGCACGCGTCTCACCCAACGATCTCGCCCGCGCCTTCGCCACGGTGCTGGAGCGCCCGGTCAGGGTCGAGACAGTGCTGCGTGAAAGCTGGGAGGAGATCTTCCGTTCCCAGGGCACGCAAAATCCGTCACCCCGGATCCGGATGCTTGACGGCTTCAACGAGGGCTGGATCGAGTTCAGCGACCACGGCCGATCAGCGGTGAAGGGCACCACGACACTTGAAAGCGTCATCGTCGAACTCGTCAGGGCGTGCCAAGGCAAGACAGCCGCCTGATGGGATCACGACTTACCGCATGGACTCCCGAACCAGCGGCGGCGCGAAGCGGCGGGGTGCGCGTGTAGCCCCGCCGCCACATCCGCGAAAGGACACCATCATGGAATCATCACCACACAGGGCGTTGTGATCCCACGCCTCGGCTTCGGTACGTTCCGCAGGCCAGGAGGCGACGCCCAGCCGATTGTCGAGAGGCGATGGGATGCCGCATGAAATTGCAGGCGCATCTCGCGATCAATCGCCAGCTTTGTGAACCCAAACTCTGAGAACCTTTTGAGAGCGGATATCTGCGGATATCGGCAGTTTGCCGTTTGAGCCCGGTTGCTATTTGCTAGCTTGCCCTAGTTGTTGCTTCATGCGCAGCCGGTGTTGAGAGGAGTTCCGCGCAGCGGTTGGAGATTCATATCCCGGGAGGAGATCACGATGAGAAGATTTGTCGCCACTCTGGCTGCTGCCGCGGCCGTCGCGCTTTATGGGTTCACTGCCGGCGCGCAGACCTATCCTGAACGCACCATCACCGTTGTGGTGCCGTTTGCAGCCGGCGGCCCGACCGACACGGTCACGCGCCTCGTCGCCGAAGCGATGTCGAAGGATCTCGGCCAGCAGGTCATCGTCGAAAATGTCGGCGGCGCCGGCGGCACGCTGGGTGCCGGCCGCGTCGCCAACGCCGAGCCGGACGGTTATACGCTGCTGCTCCATCATATCGGCATGGCGACAAGTGCGACGCTGTACAGAAAGCTCGCCTACGACACGCTGAACGCCTTCGAATATGTCGGCCTCGTCACCGAAGTGCCGATGACCATCGTCGGCCGCAAGGACCTGGAGCCCACCGACCTCAAGGGGTTGGTGGAGTACGCCAAGGCCAACAAGGATTCCATTACCGTCGCAAATGCCGGCATCGGTGCGGCCTCGCATCTGTGCGGCATGCTGTTCATGAGCGCCATCAAGACGCCGCTGGTCACCGTGCCCTACAAGGGCACCGGCCCGGCCATGACCGATCTTCTCGGCGGCCAGGTCGACATCATGTGCGACCAGACGACCAACACCACCAAGCAGATCCAGGGCGGCACCATCAAGGCCTATGCCGTCACCTCGCCGGAACGCCTCGATGTGCTGAAGGACGTGCCGACGACGGTGGAAGGCGGTCTCCCCGATGTGCAGGTCGGCATCTGGCATGGTCTCTATGCACCCAAGGGCACGCCGGCCGAGATCACCGAACGCCTGTCGAAATCGCTGCAGGTCGCGCTGAAGGACCAGAACGTCGCGGCCCGCTTCGCCGAACTCGGCACCAAGCCGTCGCTCGAGGCCGATGCCACGCCCGCCGCACTGAAGGCCAAGCTGGAAAGCGAGATCGCGCGCTGGAAGCCGATCATCGAAGCCGCCGGCCAGTACGCCGACTGAGATTTGAATAGGGGCGCCACCAGCGCCCCTATTTCGCTCGGCATCGCTACCCCAGTGCGGGCTTGGAGAACCATCATGAAACCTTTCGCGATCGACAGGGCCAACGGCCTGTGCGCTGCCCTGTTCATCGGTTTCGGCGCGTGGTTCGCGCTGCAATCGCTCGGTCTCGAAATCGGCACCGCCTTGCGCATGGGGCCAGGCTATTTTCCGCTGGTCCTGGCGATCGTGCTGATCCTGCTTGGCGCGGTCATTCTCGTCCAGGCCGTACGCGTCGAGGGCGAAGCGATCGGGCACATTGCGTGGCGCGGCATGCTGCTCATCCTGCCTGCTCCGATCTTCTTCGGCCTGACAGTGCGCGGCCTCGGATTCATCCCGTCGATTTTCCTGACGGCGCTGATCGCGTCGTTTGCCAGCCGCCGCATGAAGCCATTGACCGCGCTCGTGCTGTCGGCCGGCCTGACGTTGTTTGCCTTCCTCGTCTTCAGCTACGCGCTCGGCCTGCCGTTCCGCCGCTTCGGCCCGTGGCTGGCCCCAGGGTCGGCACCGTGAGGCGATGAGCATGGATCTCCTCGACAACCTCGCGCTCGGCTTTTCGACGGCGACGTCGTTGACCAACCTCGGTTTCTGCCTGATCGGCGTCCTTCTCGGCACGCTGATCGGCGTCCTGCCCGGCATCGGCGCCACCGCGACCATCGCCATGCTTCTGCCCATCACCTTCCAGATCGGCGACCCGGTCTCCTCCCTCATCATGCTCGCCGGCATCTATTACGGTGCGCAATATGGCGGCTCGACCACCGCCATTCTCATCAACATGCCGGGCGAATCCTCGTCCGCCGTGACCGCGATCGACGGCTACCAGATGGCCAGGAACGGCCGCGCCGGAGCGGCTCTCGCGATCGCGGCCATCGGCTCGTTCTTTGCCGGCACGGTGTCGACGTTCCTCGTCGCCATCTTTGCCCCGCCGCTGACGGCGATCGCGCTGAAATTCGGCGCGGCCGAGTATTTTTCGCTGATGATCGTCGGCTTGGTTTCGTCCGTCGCGCTCGCCCACGGCTCTATCGTCAAGGCGCTGGCCATGGTCGTGCTCGGCCTGCTGCTCGGCATTGTCGGCACCGACATCTACACCGGCACGCCGCGCTTCACGCTTGGAATCCGGGAATATGCCGACGGCTTGAATTTCGTTGCGGTGGCGGTCGGCGTCTTTGGCGTCGCCGAGATCCTGCGCAACCTCGAAAACGAGGATGAGCGCTCCGTGATGATCCGCAAGGTCACGGGCCTTATGCCGACCCGCGAGGACTTCGGCGCATGGCAGCGCCCATCGTGCGCGGAACGATCATCGGTTCGGCGCTCGGCATCCTGCCGGGAGGCGGCGCGATCCTGGCAGCTTTTGCGTCCTACACGGTCGAAAAACGCGTCTCGAAAAACCCGCAGGAGTTCGGCAAGGGCGCCATCGAAGGCGTCGCCGGACCGGAATCGGCCAACAATGCCGGTGCGCAGACCTCCTTCATCCCGATGCTGACGCTCGGCATTCCAGCCAACCCGGTCATGGCGCTGATGATCGGCGCCATGATCATCCAGGGCATCGTGCCCGGCCCCAATGTCGCGACCGAACAGCCGGCGCTGTTCTGGGGTATAATCGCCTCGATGTGGATCGGCAATCTGATGCTGATCGTCCTCAACCTGCCGCTGATCGGGCTTTGGGTGAAGCTGCTGACGATCCCCTATTACGTGCTTTTCCCGATCATCATGGCGTTCTGCTCGATCGGCGTCTACAGCGTCAACAGCAACGTCTACGACCTCTATGCCGTCGCCTTCTTCGGCTTCCTCGGCTATCTCCTGACCAAGCTGCGCTGCGAACCGGCGCCGCTGCTGCTCGGCTTCGTGCTCGGCCCGCTGCTCGAGGAAAACCTGCGCCGCGCCATGATCCTCTCGCGCGGCGACCCGAGCACCTTCGTGACCAGACCGATCAGCGCCGGCCTGCTGCTCATCGCGCTCGCCGTGCTCGTCATCGTCTTCCTGCCGGCGGTCAAGAAAAAGCGCGAAGAGGTGTTTGTGGAGGAGAGTTGAATTACGCCGTCGCTCCGCTTCGGTCCTGAATCTCTTCGACAGGGTCGAGCGGTGCGATCGGCACCAGCGGTGCCGGCACATCGGTCGTCTTGACCTCGGCCTTGCAGATGTCGGCGATGACGCAGGCCGGGCAATCCGGCTTGCGCGCCTTGCAGACGTAGCGGCCATGCAGGATCAGCCAGTGATGTGCATGGCGCATATATTCGTCCGGAATGATCTTCAACAATCCTTGCTCGACCTGTTCCGGCGTCTTGCCGGGCGCCAGCCCGAGCCGGTTGCCGGTGCGGAAAATATGCGTGTCGACAGCCATCGTGTGCTGGCCGAAGGCCATGTTGAGCACGACATTGGCAGTCTTGCGCCCGACCCCGGGCAGCTTGACCAATTCATCGCGACTGTCGGGTACCTCGCCGCCATGGTCGCGGATCAGCGCCTGCGACAGAGCAATCACATTCTTCGCCTTGTTGCGCCACAGCCCGATGGTGCGGATATATTCGCCGACCCTTGCCTCCCCCAGCGGCAGCATCTTGTGAGGCGTATCGGCGGCCTTGAACAGCGCCCGCGTCGCCTTGTTGACGCCGGCATCCGTCGCTTGCGCCGACAGCACCACCGCCACCAGCAGCGTGAAGGCGTTGACATGTTCGAGTTCGCCCTTCGGCTCGGGCCTCTGGACGGAAAAGCGCCGGAATATCTCGTGCACTTCGGCCGGGCTGTAGCGCGAGGTGCGCCGCACCGGCCGCGGGCGTGGCTTGGCGTTCGACCCATCGCGCCGTGCGGGCAACAGCTCTTTTTTGGACATGGAAGAATCTTTGGACTTGGGGCTCGCCATTTCCCTCCTATAATATCCCGCCATGAGCGACACAAACGCCTCGTTTCAGGCCGACGAGCCATTCTTTCAGGCGCTACTGACCCCGCACCGGTCGCTGGGCCGGACAGGCTTCTTCATCCTGATGGGCGCGCTGCTGTTCGGCTGGCTGGTGACAGGCGCGTTTTTCCTGTCGCGCGGCGCCTGGCCGGTGTTCGGCTTCTTCGGCCTCGACGTGGTCGCCGTCTACATCGCCTTTCGCATCAACTATCGTGCCGCTCGCGCACGCGAGGAAGTCTCGGTCTCGCGCACCAGCCTCGACATCCGCAAGACCGCCCCCTCGGGGAAATCGGAAGCGCATCGCTTCAATCCGTTCTGGGCGCGGTTTTCGGTGGCCCGTCACGCCGAGATCGGCATCACAGGGATGACGGTGGAAGGCCAAGGGCAGAACGTGCCGATCGGATCGTTCCTGGACCCCGATTCCCGCGAGAGCTTTGCCACCGCCTTTTCGCGGGCGCTGGCGACCGCCAAGGCACGCTGAGCCTGCACGAGCGGTTCCTGGGCTCGAATTCCGTGTCCATCTGGGTATGCGCCGCAGGAAGGCAAGTTTCGGGTGGCGATCGACGCCCCGAGGGGCGATATTCCGGCTCAAGGAGACAGTTCCATGAGCACACACACCGCGGTCCTCAAAAAGGATATCACGCCTGAAGGCAGCGACTACGAGATCGTGCGCCGTGCCATCGAGAAGATCAGTCTCGACTATCGTGACCAGCCTTCCCTTGAAGAGCTGGCCGAGGAGGTCGGCGAGACGCCGACCGGCTTGCAAAAACTCTTCACCCGCTGGGCCGGCCTGTCGCCCAAAGCCTTCCTGCAGGCGGTGACGCTGGACCATGCGCGCAGGTTGCTCGATTCCGGCATGCCGCTGCTCGAGACCTCGTTCGAACTGGGCATGTCCGGCCCGGGCAGGCTGCATGACCTGTTCGTCACGCATGAGGCGATGTCGCCGGGCGACTACAAGACACGCGGCGCCGGGCTCGCCATCCGCTACGGCTTCCATTCCTCGCCGTTCGGCACCGCCCTGATCATGGCCACCGAGCGCGGGCTTGCAGGCCTGGCCTTCAGCGACCCCGGCGAGGAACGCGCCGCCTTCGCCGACATGTCCAGCCGCTGGCCGAACGCCGTCTACGTCGAGGACATGACTGCTACCGGTCCCTATGCCGCCCGTATCTTCGACCCAACGTTGTGGCGCCCCGACCAGCCGCTGCATGTCGTCATGATCGGCACCGACTTCCAGGTTCGCGTCTGGGAGGCGCTGCTCAAGATCCCGATGGGTAAGGCCCGCACCTATTCCTCGATCGCGGCCAGCATCGGCGCACCGTCCGCCAGCCGTGCGGTCGGTGCGGCCAACGGCGCCAATCCGCTCTCTTTCGTGGTGCCTTGTCACCGCGCCATCGGTAAATCAGGCGACCTCACCGGCTATCACTGGGGCCTGACCCGCAAGCGCGCCATTCTGGGCTGGGAAGCCGGGCAGGTATCGTAATATCGATTTTTCTCGAAATTTTGAAGAAAAACATAGGTATATCGGCGTTATTAAGTATAAGCGCAATTTCCACTGTGGTTTCCGCCTTTGCAACCGAGAGCAACCTCCGGTTCCTGTAATTGTTATTTTAAGCCGTTATTTTAGGTAACTCTAAATTAACCACGATAAAGTGATGATGCCCTCATATTAATCCGGACGATCCGGCTTGATAGGAGGTCCCGATGACATTGTTTCGCGCCGCCTGCGGCGCAGCTCTGCTGGTTGCCAGCATCGACGAGGCCGCGTTGGCCGCGACGCAGAATGTCATCTTCAATGGCACGATCGCGCCCACCTGCACGCTTGTCGTTGCCACCAACGGCACGATGACGGCCAGTCCCGATCTCCAGTCCCTCAGTTCCCACAACAGCGGCGGCTCGGCTGGGACCGTGACGCTGACGACGACCGGAGGTGTGTCGCTCAGCGTCGATCCGGTCACCACCATGACGGTGCCATCGGCAGACAGCACGTCGACGACCTGGACGCCGACCTACTCCGCCACCGGCGCGCATGCCATCGTCGAGACCGGCTCGGCAACCAGCATCACCACACCCGGCGCCGATCTCGTCTCGGTTCACCTCGCCGGAATCAAAGGCGGCAGCAATCGCTTCGCCAACGGCAATTATCAGGCAACGGTAACGCTGCGCTGCGAATGACGCGCAGCGAAGGAGGGGGCGTTGAAACATGTTCGAATCCTGGCGACGGCACTGGCCATCGGATTGGCGCCCATTGCCGTCAAGGCACAATCGATGTCGCCGATGCGTGGCGAGATCAACAGCTTCACCGACGTCTTCGCGGTCCGCATCTTCCCTGCCAATCCCTACGACAGGAAGATCCGGGTCGAAATCCACGTCTACGATCAGGATTTTCAGCCGGTAGATGCCAGAATCTCTCCAAATGTCTTCCAGCTGGCTTCCCAGGCTTCCCGTTCTGTCCTTGTGGTCGTGCCCTTTGATGGCGCCGGCGAGCGTAAAGTGCGTATCTGTACCGAAAGCATTCCCTTTCCCAATCAACAAACGCAGATAAGGGCACAGATATGCGGAAAGTTCTTCGGGCGCCGCAAGTCCTGACACTGGCGCTCGCGGCTGCTTGGGCGGGTGCCTCGCCGGCCGGGGCCGAGGACGTCTATAACCTCAACCAGAATGAGAGCGGCTTCAACCTGCCCGGTGTCACCTTGCCTCAGGGCCAGGACGAGGTCCGTGCCGCGGACGGCACCACATGCCGTTCCGCCGTCTCCGGCTCCGGGGCCTATGTCGATCTCGGCGTTATCAGAGGCAACAGCCAGTCCGACAATGATGTCGCCACTTACGGCCGGGTGGTGATCCCGATCGGGCGTACGCCGAAGCGCGTCGATTGCAGCCGCCTCTACGAGCTTGAGGTCGAGCGCCTGCATCTGGAACTGAAACTTCTCAAAATGGGCCTCGGCGCCGACGGCCAGACGGCCAGCGTAGCCGCCAGCGCTTCCACGGCCGCATCACCGGGGTGGGCCAACGAAGGCTGGAGCATCAGGACCGGAAATGGCGATGGCAAGAAAAAGAAGAAGCAGTAGCCGCGCGCTGTTTGCGATGGCTGCACTTGCCGGTTCCTGCCTTCCGGTGCAGGCAGCGATCATCGGCACCTGCACCATCATGGTCGGGGCGTCCGGAACGATGAAGGCCAATCCCGCCATCAACATACTGGGCTCTAAACAGGCAGGCGGATCGAGCGCCAGCGCCACCGTGGTGGCAAGTTCCCTGTTGTGCTCGATACTTAACTTGCTTGACTGCTATTCGGTTTCGGCGCCGGCGCCTGCCGCATTCTCCTCCGCACCGAGCGGCGGCGGCACCAACGTGACCTTCGCTTCAGTCTTCCGCCTCGATGGCTCGGGGGTCGATGTCAACGGAAGTGTGCCGCAGAGGGTTGCCAACGGCACCCACGCGATGCAGGTCGACCTCACCGCCACCAAGTCGAGCGGCATCTTTCCCGCCGGCAACTATCAGGGCACGGTCACCGTGCGCTGCGAATAGGCCACAACGCCTCAAATCGGACTGGACCATGCGCGTGGTCTGGCAAGCCGCGGCCATACAGGTTAGCTTCCACGCAATCGGAACGATCTGCGTCCGCCCGGACGCACGAAGACGCTCCGACATTTTGAATCTGCGTTGCCAGGAGGCCCTGCTTGATTATCGTCATCGGCTCGATCAACCTCGACCTTATCGCCAAGGTCGACCGCTTGCCGAGCCCCGGCGAGACGGTGGGCGGCTCGGCTTTCACCACCGCACCCGGGGGCAAGGGCGCCAACCAGGCACTGGCCGCCGCACGCGCCGGCGCCTCGGTGCGCATGGTCGGCGCCGTCGGCAGGGACAGCTTCGCAGCCGAGGCACTGGCATTGCTGCGCGACGGCAAGGTCGACCTGTCCGGCGTTGCCGAGACTCACGCCTCGACCGGCACGGCACTGATCATGGTCGCCGACGACGGCGAGAACATCATCGCCGTGGTGCCGGGCGCCAACGCTTCCGTGGTACCAGGCGATCTCTCCAAGGCCTTTCTGAAAAAAGGCGACGTCGTGCTACTGCAAAACGAGATTCCGCTGGCCACCGTCGATGCCGCCCTCGACCAGGCAAGGGCGGCCGGCGCCATCACCGTGCTCAACACGGCGCCTTTCCAGGGGCAGGCAGCCGGCTTTCTCGGCAAGGCGGACTATGTCGTCGCGAACGAAACCGAGTTCGACCTCTATGGCGAAGCGCTGTCGCTGCAAGGCCGCGACCGGGCGGCCCGTATGCGCGACTTTGCCGGAAAGACCGGCCGCACCGTCGTCGTCACGCTCGGCGGCGACGGCGTGATGGCGGCAACGCCGAGCGAATTCCTCACCGTTCCGGCACGCAAGATCACCCCTGTCGACACGGTCGGCGCCGGCGATACGTTCTGCGGCTATTTCGCCGCCAGCCTGTCGTCGGGCCTCACGCTCGAACAGGCGCTGGCGCGCGCTGGCGCGGCCGGTTCGCTGGCCTGCCTGAAGCCTGGCGCCCAACCGGCGATCCCGCTCGCCAAAGACGTCGATCAGGCGCTGCAGGAAACCCATTAAAATGCTGCGTCCTCAAACGAAACATGCCGTGCAGCCGGCAAGCGACATCTGCCGCCTGTCCGCGGTCGAACTCGCCGGCGCGATCCGGGAGAGAGAGCTTTCCGTGCGCGAGGTGGTGGCGGCATTCCTCGATCGCATCGAGGCGGTCAATCCGCTGGTCAACGCCATCGTCTCCTTGCGCGATCGCGCCGATATCCTGCGCGAAGCCGATGCGGCCGATGCCAGCCTGTCGCGAGCCGAAGCTGCGGGTCCGCTCTTCGGCCTGCCCATCGCCATCAAGGATCTCGCCTCGACGACGGGCCTCCGGACCTCCTTCGGCTCGCCGATCTTCGCCGATTTCGTGCCGCAGGAAGACGATTTCTTCGTCGAGCGCATCCGCAATGCCGGCGCCATCATCATCGGAAAGACCAACGTCCCCGAATTCGGGCTCGGCTCCAACACCTACAAC
>NZ_RZOL01000650.1:0-2086 GCF_004022985.1 Mesorhizobium sp. M7A.F.Ca.ET.027.02.1.1
GTGCATGTAGGCGGCCTTGATGCTGACCACGACGACGCTTTGCGGCTCCCTGCCGTCGACGGCGAGCCGTTCGCGCAAATTTGCGTCGACGGTGATGCGGGCATCGCCGTTGACGCGCAGCGTCTCGTTCATGCCGGGAATGAGGAAGAGCAGCCCGACCGAGGGATTGAGGAGGATGTTCTCCAGCGTGTCGAGCCGGTTGTTGCCGGGCCGGTCGGGAATGGCGATGGTGGTGTCGTCGAGAACGGTGGCAAAGCCCGGCTTGTCGCCCTTCGGCGTCACGTCGGCGTTGCCGGCACCGTCGGACGAGCCGATCAGCACGAACGGGCTCTTGCCGATGAAGGAGCGGCAATGGCCGTCAAGTTTTTTCAGCTCCTTGCGGATAGAACCGTCGGTCGGCCGTGGCGTCTTGTAGATCGTCCTCAACTGGTCGTGCGTGGTGATGAATTCCATGTCCCTCTCCCCGGAACGGTTCATTGTCTCACGAACGCAGAACCGCTGTTTCCCTTTGTTTTGACGCAGCTCCGGACACCTTTCCTGGAGTTGCTCTATTTCCCGGCCTTCTCTTCTTTGCCGGCCTTGTCCTCGAGTGAATGACGCAGGATCAGCGGCATCTGGCTGAAGGTGAACAGAAGCGTGATCGGCATGATGCCCCAGACCTTGAAAGTAACCCAGGCGTCGGTGGAAAAATTGCGCCACACCACCTCATTGACGATGGCCAGGAACAGGAAGAACAGGCCCCAGCGGAAGGTCAGTTTCCGCCAGCCATCTGCGTCGAGGCTGAAGGCTGAATCGAAGACATAGCCAAGCAGCGACTTGCCGAAGTAGAGGCCGCCGAGCAGCACGCCGCCGAACAGCGTGTTGACGATGGTCGGCTTCATCTTGATGAAGACGTCGTCCTGCAGATAGAGCGTCAGCGCGCCGAAGATGAAGACGACGACGCCCGACACCATCGGCATGATCGGCAAGGTGCGGGTGAGCAGCCACGAGGCGATCAGGGCGATTGCCGTGGCGGCCATGAACAGCCCGGTGGCAACGAAGATCGGCCCGCCGAACTCGGCCAGAACAGGGAATTTCTGCACCAGCCATCCGCCGCGCGCATTGGCGAAGAAGAACACCATCAACGGACCCAGCTCCAGCACCAGCTTGAGCAGCGGATTGACGCCTTCCTTCTTCTGCTTCTGCGGGTCCGACGGATCGCGTTCGAGAATGGGTGGGTTCATGGAATCTCTTTCTTGCGCATGATCTGATCCAAAAAGTCTGCACCTTTTTGGGACATGCTTGTTAGGCTACTCCAGCGATCGCCCTGGCGAATTCGCTTGCTGAGAACGGTTCGAGGTCGTCGACCTGTTCGCCGACGCCGATGAAATAGACCGGCAATTTGTGCTTTGCCGCGATCGCCACCAGAATACCGCCGCGTGCCGTGCCGTCCAGCTTGGTCATCACCAGGCCGTTGACACCGGCGATATGGCGGAAGATCTCGACCTGGTTGAGCGCGTTCTGGCCGGTGGTGGCGTCGACTGTCTGCAGCACGGTGTGCGGCGCTTCCGGGTCGAGTTTGCCAAGCACGCGGACGATCTTTTCGAGCTCGGCCATCAGTTCGGTCTTGTTCTGCAGGCGGCCGGCGGTGTCGATGATCAGCACGTCGGAACCGGCCTCCCTGGCCTTCTCGAAGGCGTCATAGGCGAGCCCTGCGGCATCGGCGCCGATCTTGGAGGCGATGACCGGCGATTTCGTCCGCTCGCCCCAGATCTTCAGCTGCTCGATCGCAGCGGCGCGGAAGGTGTCGCCGGCGGCGAGCATCACCGACAGCCCGCCATCGGTGAGCTTGGCGGCGAGCTTGCCGATGGTCGTGGTCTTGCCGGTACCGTTGACGCCGACCACCAGGATGACATGCGGCTTATGCGAGAGGTCGAGCTCCAGCGGCATGGCGACATGGGTCAACACCTTTTCCACCTCGGCAGCCATGATGGCGCGAACCTCGGTGTCCGAGACGTCCTTGCCGTAGCGGCTGGCGGCCAGCGCGTCGGTAACGCGCAAGGCCGTCTCCATGCCGAGATCGGCACGGATCAGCACATCCTCGAGG
>NZ_RZOL01000651.1:0-2080 GCF_004022985.1 Mesorhizobium sp. M7A.F.Ca.ET.027.02.1.1
TGTCGACGCCATGCTCGACCAGCGCGTTGATGGCATCATCGCCACCGGCAAGCGCATCGATCGCCATCTGCCCGTCGACCTCTCCAATCTGCGCGTCCCGGTGATCTATGCCTTCACGCAGCCAGATCCCGACGCCGTCGCCTTCGTCTCGGACGATGTTAGCGGCGCCCGGCTGGCCGTCGAGCATTTCTGCCGGCTGGGCCGCAAGCGCATCGCCCACGTCACCGGGCCGGCGAGCTTTGCCGTGGTGCACGCGCGCGTCCAGGCTTACCGCGACGTGCTCGTCGAAAACGGCCTGACGGTCAGCGAGCCGCTGCTCGGCTCCTGGTCGGAAGCCTGGGGTCACCAGGCGGTTGCGCAACTGTTCGACGGCAAAAGCGAAAGGCCGGACGCGGTCTTCTGCGGCAACGACCAGATCGCGCGCGGCGTCATCGATGCGCTGCGCGAACGCGGCCTCGACGTCCCCAGTGATGTCGGCGTCATCGGTTTCGACAATTGGGAGATCGTGGCCGAGGCGACGCGCCCGCCGCTGACCTCTGTCGACATGAACCTTGTCGCGCTCGGGCGCGAGGCCGGGTTGACCCTGCTTTCGCTGGTCGGCGGCAAGCCCGCCGCGCCGGGCATTCGAAAACTGCCGTGCCGGCTGGTGGTGCGGCAGTCATGCGGCCATCCGCCGGGTGGCTGAAAACGAAGCGCCGCGCAATCGGCGCCAAGCCGCGGACCGCGGCCAACCTTGGAGGAGGAGAACATGAGGAACCTGATTGCCAAACTGACCCTGGCCGCTGCCGTTCTGGGTGGCGGTCTCGGCACTGCCGCCGCCGAGACGGCCAACATCTGGGTGCGCGCCGACGGCTCGAATTTCATGCCGAGGATCGTCGATGCCTACAACAAGGCGCACACCAACCAGGTCAAACTCGACATCATTCCCAATGCCGAGATCATCCCAAAATACGGCGCCGCGGCCGCCGGCGGCACGGCGCCCGACGCGCTGTCGCTCGACTTGATCTACACGCCCTCCTTCGCCGCAGCCGGCCAATTGGAGGACATTACCGACTGGGCAAAGTCCCTGCCCTATTTTGCCAGCCTGTCGCCGGCGCATGTGAAGACCGGCACCTACAAGGATCACATCTATGGCCTGCCCTTCTCCGCCGACGCCTCGGTGCTGATCTGGAACAAGAAGCTGTTCAAGCAGGCCGGCCTCGACCCCGAAAAAGGACCAGCCAACTGGGCCGAGATCGCGGCCGATGCCGAGAAGGTCAATGCGCTCGGCGGCAACATCAAGGGCTTCTACTTCTCCGGCAATTGCGGCGGCTGCAACATCTTCACCTTCACGCCGCTGATCTGGGCGTCTGGCGGCGACATCCTGAGCGAAGACGGCTCGAAGGCGACGCTGGACAGCCCACAGCTGCGCGGCGCCATCGATCTCTACCGCTCGATGGTCAAGAAAGACCTGGTCCCGGCAGGTGCGCAGACCGACACCGGCGCCAACTTCTTTGCCGCCTTCGCCGCCGGCAATATCGGCATCTCGCCGTCCGGCGCCTTCGCCATCGGTGCGCTCAACACCCAGTATCCCGATATCGACTACGGCGTCACCTTCCTGCCGGGCAAGGACAGCGGCTGGTCGTCCTTTGCCGGCGGCGACAATTTCGTCGTCACCAAGGGCACCACGAAATTGCCCGTGGTGAAGGAGTTCCTCGACTTCGCCTATTCGCTCGAAGGCCAGACCATCCTCGCCAAATACGGCAGCCTGCCGGTGCGCGGCGACATCGCCAAGGAAGCGCTGAAGGATCTCGATCCGCGCTACCAGGTCGCCGCCGAGGCCATGGCCAAGGGCAAGACGCCCTATTCGGTGGTGTTCAACGACCTGATCAACTCCGCCAACGGGCCTTGGACGCAGATGATCAACGAGGTCTTCTTCGGCGACGATGTCGACGGTGCGATCGCGAACGCACAAGAGACGATGCAGTCGATCATCGACCAGGCGCCGCAGAAATAGCCCAACCTCACCTCCCCCTTGAGGGGAGGTCGGACCGCAGGTCCGGGTGGGGTCGCCACCGCAGTGCTCGACGTTTCTTGATGT
>NZ_RZOL01000652.1:0-2069 GCF_004022985.1 Mesorhizobium sp. M7A.F.Ca.ET.027.02.1.1
CTTCGACCGGCAGCACCTCGCCGACGGCGCCGCTGCGTCCTTCAAGCAACTGGCGCTGGAAGGCGCCGGCGTCGCCGTCGACCGCGGTGCCGAGATTGGCGCCGAGCCCGGTGTTCAGGCCATAGATCTTCTGGCCGGATGCGGCGGCTTGGTCGAGCACTTTTCGTGCCTTTTCCAGCCTGCCGATGACATCGGGTCCAATCTCCACCTTGCGCCCATCGCGGGCGACCGCAGCGACATCGTCAATACCGACACCGGTTCCGGTGAGGACGAGCGCGCTCATGCGAAGCGCAGCCGCTGGCCGATGCCTTGCACTTGGGCCTTGGCCAGCATCGCCTTACCCAGCGCAATGTCGGACAGCGACAGGCCGCGATGCCAGAACAGGATCGTTTCGGCGTCGCTTTCGCGCCCGGCTTTCAGACCGGCGGCGATCTGGCCAAGCTCGGCATGCAGCGTCTTCTCGCTCAGCCGCCCGGTCTCGACATGGGCGCGCAGCGAGCCGAACTTGCCGCCCTTGCACTGGCCCCAATCGTCGACGACGATCTTCTGCATAATATCGGTCAACGACAGTTCCACCGCGCTCATCGTGCCGTAGGGCACGACCAACGCGCCGGGCTTGATCCATTCGGTCTTGAGCAATGGCTGCGGCTCCGGCAACCGCGAGGCCTCGACGACAATGTCGGCGCCCTCGATGCAGCTTTTCCAGTCGGCGACCGCCGTCACCGTCTTGCCGAGATCGGCGGACAGTCTGGCGGCAAAACCGTCGCGGCTTTCCGGGCGGCGCGAATGGACGCGGATCTCGTCGAAATCGAAGAGATAGTCGAGCAGGCGGACATTCCAGTAGGCGGTGCCGCGCGCGCCGATATGGGCCAGCACTTTGGAATTCTTTCGCGCCAGATGCCTGGCGCCGATGGCGGTGACGGCGCCTGTGCGCATGTCGGTGATGACGGTGGCGTCGAGGATGGCGCGCGGCGCGCCGGTGCGCGGGTCGAACAGGTTGAGGATGCCGAATTCGGAAGGCAGGCCATGCAGGTAATTGTCGACATAGTCGCCGACGATCTTGACGCCGGCCGTGTCGAGCGGCGCGACGTAGCCGCGCAACACGTTGAAATGGCCGTGGAAGGACGGGTCCGGCTCAAGATGGACGCGCGGTTCGACCACCGTCTGGCCCTTGCCTTGCGCCACCAGGCCAGCCTCGACGGCGGCAATGATTTCGCCATCGGTCATGGCAAGGGCGTCGATGTCGAGGGCATTGAGGTAGTCGATGTAGATGGGCTTCATGTTACGCGGACACTTTCCTCGACCACCCCGTTCATCCCATAGCAGGCCAAGGCGGGACACGAAAGTTTGTTGCGAGGTCTCTGGACGCCGCCGGTGAGATGCTGTTCAAACCGGTTCCGTCATGACAGCCGTTCCCGAGACCGCAACCTTATCCGAAACGGCCACCAATGCGCGGCGCGTGGCGCTGATTGTCGCCATCGCTTTCTTCATGCAGTTTCTGGATTCGACGATCATCTCGACCTCGCTGCCGCAGATGGGGGCTTCCTTCGTCGTGTCGGCGGTGGCGATCAGCATCGGCATCACGGTCTACATGCTGACCATGGCCGTATTCGTGCCGCTGTCGGGCTGGCTCGCCGACCGGTTCGGCGCACGTAACATCTTCCTGCTGGCGATCGTCCTGTTCACCCTGGCCTCGCTTGCCTGCGGCGTCTCGCAAAACCTGACCCAGTTCGTCGCCGCACGTGTCGTGCAAGGGCTCGGCAGCGCGCTGATGACGCCGGTCGGGCGCATCCTGGTACTGCGTAATGCGTCGAAGTCGGAGCTGCTGAACGCCACGGCACTGATCACCTGGCCGGCGCTGTTTGCGCCGGTGATCGGGCCGGTGCTTGGTGGCTTCATCACCACCTATCTGTCCTGGCACTGGAATTTCTTCATCAACATCCCGCTTGGCGTGGTCGGGTTGGTGCTGGTCGCCCGCTTCATTCCGGGCGATCGCGAAGCCGACCCCAAGCCGCTCGACTGGCCGGGTTTTTTCCTGACATCGGCGGGGCTTGCGTTGCTTCTCTATG
>NZ_RZOL01000653.1:0-2046 GCF_004022985.1 Mesorhizobium sp. M7A.F.Ca.ET.027.02.1.1
GGCTTGCGATCAAGCCCGGAATTCAGTTGACGGTGAGGCCGATAATCAGCCGATGATGCCCATAATGTCGGATTCCTTCATGATCAGAAGGTCTTCGCCATTGAGCTTGACTTCGGTGCCCGACCACTTGCCGAACAGGATGCGGTCGCCAGCCTTGACGTCCAGGGGAACCAGCTTGCCAGCTTCGTCACGAGCGCCGGAACCGACGGCGATGATCTCGCCTTCCTGCGGCTTTTCCTTTGCCGTGTCCGGGATGATGATCCCGCCGGCGGTCTTGGATTCGGATTCGACCCGGCGTACGACCACGCGGTCATGAAGCGGGCGGAACTTCGACTTTGCCATTTTTTGGATATCCCTGGTGCGGAGGTTGAGCGGTTCTCCGTTGCCGGAGAGTGGTTAGCACTCGGCAGAGGCGAGTGCTAAGATGTGGGTGAGATAGGCTGTAGGTTCGTACTTAGTCAAGACGGGCGGGGGACGGACCGAAGGGCAAAAGATGTGGAATCGGCGCGGAAGCCTGCCCCCGTTACGGTGCATCCAACTGCCTAAGCGAGCGTTTCGGCCGCAAGTTCTGGGCCGACTTTCGTCTGTGTTAAAAAATGTGAAATTATGTGAAGTTAGTGGCCGAGCAGTCGGCGGAATCGACGGTCAGCCGAAACAGTCTTGAGCTTTTTGCAATTCACCCCTAACCTCAGGTTGCATCGCCAAAAGGAGCGCTCATCGCTTCGGCAGGCACTTGCAGACCATGATCGGGAACGTCGTGTTGAGGCGATATTCCCTCGGGTTCGGGTAGCCTATCGAAGCGAGATCTTCGACCAGTTGCTTACGGAGCTCGATATCGTGATGAAATACCCAGACGTTAAATCAGGTCTTAAAGATGAAGTCCCTTGGTCGGACAGCGTGACCGCGTACGACAAGGAGCACTTCACGACCTACATGAGGTTTCTGGACGCCTCCGCCGACGGCGATCGGAAGCGAGGCTGCGTCATTTGCGATCGATAGGCTAACCGCAATCTGACAGTTGTCCTGCTTGCCCAACTGGCCGCAATACTGGCGCGCTACGATCGAGTGGCCTGAAGGCGAGGTCGAGCCGAGCAAGTATTGGCTCTCCACCTTGCCGGCCGACGCTACGATCACCCAGTTGGTCGATGCCGCCAAAATGCGTTGGCGCATCGAGCGAGACTATCAGGAACTCAAGCAGGAGCTGGGACTGGGCCACTACGAAGGCCGAGGGTGGCGGGGCTTCCACCACCACGCCAGCCTCTGTATCGCCGCCTATGGCTTCCTGGTCTCTCTGCGGGAGACGATTCCCCCCTCAACTCCAACTCGCGCCCAGGGCCGCCAAACACCTGGTCTTCCCGGCGGTTATCGACCCCGCGGATCCTCCGATCCGACCAGAGCGGCACGTCCCGACCTCGATCCCGACCATCAGGCGACGCCTGACTGTGGCCCTGGCCAATCGCCTGCAACGATGTCCGTGCTGTACAAGGGCCATGGACAGTCCGCGTCAGGCTCGCAATTTATGACGCAGTAGTACTAAGAGACCGTTTTGAAAATCGGCTTGCTATTGGTTCCGTCTGAGGCTGGGTTATGATTCAAGCTGTGGATGTGGACAGAGCAGAGCCGTGGCCGGATGGCCCAGATTGCCAAGAAGACCAAGCGCTACCCGTCTGATTTGACGGACGAGGAGTGGGAGCAGTTCGCACCGCTGATGCCCAGGCCTGGGCGTCGGGGGGCGTCCGCGTGAGATTGATTTCCGGGAGGTGGTGAACGGGGTGCGCTACCTGGTCCGCTCCGGTTGCGGTTGGCGGATGCTGCCGATTCATTTCGGACCCTGGCAGACGGTTTACGGCGGTTCCGCGAACTGGCGCGGCGCTTTCTGTTTCAGACCATCCACGACGTGGCGTTGATGCTGGATCGCGAGCGAGCTGGGCGCGAAGCCAGTCCCACAGCTGGCGTAATCGACAGCCAGTCGGTCAAGGCTCCGCAAGCTGAAACAAGGGGTTACGACGCCGGCAAGAAGATCGTCGGCCGCAAGCGACACATCGC
>NZ_RZOL01000654.1:0-2041 GCF_004022985.1 Mesorhizobium sp. M7A.F.Ca.ET.027.02.1.1
GGGCCGTCATCGATGATCGAGAAGGTGACGGTGGCCTCGTCCCAGCTCCAGTGCACGGTGACGCTTTTGCGGGCGAAATCGACGGCGTTCTCGACCAGATTGCCGAGGCCGTAGATGACGCCCGGATTGCGCCGCCCGACCGGCTCGGGGCCGATGCGTTCGCCGGGCCGAAGCTTGATCGAGATGCCGAAGTCCCGGTGCGGCGCGGTGACCTCCTCGACCAGCGAGGTCAATGGCAATCGCGAAAGATGCGCTTCGCCCTCGGAGGACAGGCTGGTCAGCCGCTTGAGAATCTCGCGGCAACGCTCGCTCTGCGAACGCAACAGCGTCACGTCTTCCCCATATTTCGGATCCTTGCCGAGCGCCTTTTCCATCTCCTTGGCGACAAGCGCGATGGTGGCGAGCGGCGTGCCGAGCTCGTGCGCGGCCGCGGCGGCCAGCCCGTCGAGGGCCGAAAGGTGCTGCTCGCGCTGCAGCACCAGCTCTGTTGCGGCGAGCGCATTGGCCAGAAGCCGGGCTTCGGCGGCCACCCGGAAGGCGTATATGGCGGTGAAGGCGATCGAGGACAGCACCGCCATCCACATGCCGGCGACATAGAGAAAAGGCATCGCCAGCGGCGCGTCCTCATGCCAGGGCAGCGGCAGGTGGACAAAGACCAGAAAGGTCGCCGCCGACATGACCAGCCCGCCGAGGATGGCCGTCAGGCGCAGGGGCAGCGATGTCGCCGAAATGACGACAGGCACGGTCATCAGCAGCGAGAACGGGTTGGTGAGGCCGCCGGTCATGTAGAGCAGGCCGGCAAGCTGCAGGCTGTCGAAGATGAGGATGCCGAAGGCGGCAAGCGGCGTCAGCCGGTGCGCCGCCGGAAATCGGAAGGCGAGAAACAGGTTCATCCAGGCCGAACAGGCGATCAGGGCAAAGCAGAGGCTGACCGGCAGCGGAAACTTCAGCCCATAGGCGACGACGAGCACCGTCAGGCTCTGCCCGACAATGGCAAGCCAACGCAACCGGATTAGCGTGTTGAGGCGCAGTCTCTGGCTCTGCTGGAAATCGGGCGAACGCAAAACGTTGATCATGGCCATGAATTACAGCCGCGAAGCGTCAAACGCTAGGTACCGCCCCAATCCGAGGAGCCGGAATGGGGCTCTACTTCTTGTTTGAGCATGACCTTCCAAAAACCGGCTTTCACTTTTTGGGATCATGCTCTGGGTTTGGCGCGGGCGGTGGCGGTCGCGAGCAGCGGGTTTTCCGGCCAGACATGCTTGGGATAGCGGCCGCGCATGTCGGCGCGCACATCGGCCCAGGAGCCGCGCCAGAAGCCGGGCAGGTCGCGCGTCGTCTGGATCGGCCGGTGCGCCGGCGACAGGAGTTCGAGCGTCAGCGGCACGGCGCCATTGGCGATCGAAGGATGGCGGTCGAGGCCGAACAGCTCCTGCACGCGAACCGCCAGCACCGGCCATTCGCCGTCATAGCGGATCGGCACATGGCTGCCCGACGGGGCATCGAAATGGGTCGGCGCCAGCGTATCGATCCTGCGCTGCACATCGTGCGGCACGAGGCTGGCCAGTCCGGCCTCGACAACGCCCGCATCGATAGCGGCAAACGATGCCGCGCCGGACAGGTAAGGCAGCAGCCAGTCGTCGAGGCGTTCGATGAGGGCGGCATCCGCCATATCGGGCCAAGGCGCGCCAAGGCCGCGGTGCAACCAGCCAAGCCTCTGGCGCAGCGTTTGCGCCTCCTTGCTCCAAGTCAGCAGCGACAGCCCGTGCTGGCGCACCGCATCGAGGACGGCGCGGTCGGCGTCAGCACCGATTGGCGGCGGCAGCATGCGCTCGGCAAGCGTGATGGCGCCAAGGCGCACGGTTTCGCGGACGCGCACGGCGCGCTTGTCGCGGTCGAAGCTCGTTTCACGGCGGACCTCGATCCTGTCCGCCAGCGCGGCGCGGACATCGTCCTCGCCGATCGCTGCCGCCGCCGTGATGCGCGCATTCTGTGCCTTGCCCTGCAGGTCGGCGACGACCAGAAACGGCTCGCCCGCCAG
>NZ_RZOL01000655.1:0-2039 GCF_004022985.1 Mesorhizobium sp. M7A.F.Ca.ET.027.02.1.1
GCGCCAATCGCCGCCGGCGGGCCATAGCCGAGCGCGCCGAAGCCGGTGGCGGCATTGAACCAGCCGCCTGGGCGGTCATGGTCGTAATAGAGGTTGGCCGCATAGATCGGCTGCGTCGAATCGCCGACGATGAGCGCGCCCGGCAAGGTGTCGCGGATCATCTCGACGGCGCGCACCTGTGCCTGCAGTGTTGGATTGAGTTCGGCAAAGGCTGCTTCCCGGGCGGCGGCGGCGCGTGTCGGCCCACCTTCGCTTGCCGGGATATGGCCCGTCTGCAGAAGCAGCGCTTCGAGCGCCTCGGCGCAATCGGCCTGGATCGAAACCGTCGCCGGGCGGCGGGCAAGCTGGTCGGCGCCGATATCGATGCGGATCAGATTGGCGGGCAGGACAAAGCCGCCATCGCTGTAGCCGTCATAGTCGGTCGGGCCGAATTCGGTGCCGGCGGCAATGACCAGGTCGGCGTCGGCCATCAGCGCCCGCACTGTCTTCAGGCTGGGACTGGCCGGCACGCAAAGCGGATGACCATGCAGCAGGCCGCGCGCATTGGCGGTCTGGACGACCGGCGCTCCCAGCCGCTCGGCCAGACGCCGCAGTGGCGCTTCGGCGCGTTTGGCGCCGCCGCCGACCAGGATCAGCGGGCGGCGCGCGGCACCGATGAGTTTGGCCGCGCTGGCAATTGCGGCACCTTCCGGCGCGGGTGGGGTCACATTGCTCAGCATGGCAGCGATGCCATCCGCCGACTTGACCATGACGTCGGTCGGGATCTCGATATGCACCGGGCCGGGCCGCGCCGATGAAAACAGGGCAAAGGCCTGCGCCAGGGCACCGGGCAATTCGCCGGCCTCGGTAACGCGCTGCGAAAACAGCGCCACCTTCTCCATCATGCCGCGCTGGTCCGGCAATTCATGCAGATGGCCCAGCCCCTTGCCCAGCGTCGGCGTGGCGTTGACGCCTGATATGACCAGCATCGGTACCGAATCGGCGCGTGCCTGCCCCATGGCGGTGATGGTGTTGGTGAGCCCCGGTCCGGTGATGACAAAGGCGACGCCCGGCTTGCCGCTGGCGCGCGCATAGCCATCGGCCATGAAGCCGGCGCCCTGTTCGTGACGCGGCGTGACGTGGCGGATATTCGAGCGTGCCAGCCCGCGGTAGAGCTCGACCGTGTGGACGCCCGGAATCCCGAACACCGTGTCGACGCCATGCGCTTCAAGCAGCGAGATGAGGGCTTCGCCGAGTGTCGTCATTGGTTTTCCTCCCCGTCCGGCGCGAGGCCTAGTTCGGCCTCGACAGTCTTGATGCCGATCGCCGCCAACTCGCCGGCCGAGAACATCTCGCCGGCCAGGCAGCCTTCGATCCAGAGTCCGTCGATGATCGCATTAATCGCGATGGCATGGTGGCGCAATTGGCTTGCGTCCGGATTGCGCCGTTCGGCGGCGAGCACCTCAGCCACAACCGCCTCCACCTCATTGCGAAAACCAAGGTAGCCTTCGCGGTGGGCGCGGGCCAAGGTCGGATCCGCTCTGGCGCGGCCGATGAAGGTTGCCCAGAGCGAAAACACCCGCGCATCGATGATCGGCGCATTGAGGTTGGCGGTGACGAAAGCCGCAAGGCGCTGGCGAGGCGAGGCATTCTCCATGACCAAAGCCGCTTTCGCCTGCTCGGTCATGCGGCCCATCAGCGCTGCATAGGCTTCCTGCAGCAATTCTTCCTTGCCGGGAAAATAGTGCCGGATCAGCCCAGCGGTGACGCCGGCACGCAATGCGATGGTGCGCAAGGTGGCGCCCTGCAGGCCATGTTCCGCCACGCTGTCCAGAGTGGCCTCGATCAGATCCTGCCGCCGCCGCTCCTCGCCCTCGCGACGGAACCTGCGGCGGGATGGCATATTCATTGGCGCAGGATCGGTCGCGTCAGGCATGTCGGCCCGCCCTCGCAGGCGATGCAGAGCGCATCCGCCTCGAAGATTTCGACCGTGCAGCCGGCGGCTTCCATCGCGGCTTTGGTCTTTGGAAAGCCTGCGACGGCAATGACCTTGTGTGGGC
>NZ_RZOL01000656.1:0-2039 GCF_004022985.1 Mesorhizobium sp. M7A.F.Ca.ET.027.02.1.1
GCCCGGGCCTCAAGCTCGACGTCGCGACGCTCAACGCGTCCTGATAAGTTTTGATCGAGATCGGCCGGTAAACGGCTGATCTGCAAAGAATTCCGGGCCTCCGACCTAGTTGGCGGCCCGGTACCGGAAGCCGAGAGGTTTCCGGACATCCTGTCCGAGATTGCAGGCGGCCCAGAAGCCTTAATTCGATTTGGGCCTGCATGAGACGGGTGAAGACCGGACAACGGAGCGATTGCTCCAATGAAAGGTTCGAACCGTGTTTGCCTTTTGTCTGCGCATCGCCGGCTTGACCGTCGATGTGGCGAAAGGGGGCAGGATCCTCGAGCGTCGTTCGGGAGATCCGTTACTGGATGGCCCGGCCGACAAAAGGCAACCCGACGCCTGTCCTCGTCAATGGGATGTTCCCGTTAACAGGATTGGGGTCAACTGGAGATAGGCAGTGGACAGAGCGGAAAAACGCGAACTCGTCACGGGCCTGAACGGTGCGTTCTCGAACGCAGGTTCAGTGGTCGTGGCCCACTACGCCGGTATCACCGTCGCGCAAATGAACGACCTTCGGTCGAAAATGCGCGCCGCCGGTGGCACCGTCAAAGTCGCGAAGAACCGTCTCGCCAAAATCGCTCTTCAGGGCACGGACTCCGCATCGATCATCGAGCTGTTCAAGGGACAGACGCTGATTGCTTATTCGGAGGATCCGATTGCGGCGCCGAAGGTCGCGTCCGATTTCGCCAAGGGAAATGACAAGCTCGTCATTCTCGGCGGCGCAATGGGCACCACCTCGCTCAATGCCGACGGTGTGAAGGCACTCGCCACACTTCCGTCGCTCGATGAGCTGCGCGCCAGGCTGGTTGGCATGATCGCCACGCCGGCAACCCGGATCGCCCAGATCGTCAATGCGCCAGCGGCCTCGGTCGCGCGCGTCATCGGCGCTTACGCCCGGAAGGACGAGGCGGCATGAGGCCGTTCCTCGCTATCACAAACACACGTTCGAACCTTATGAAGGAACACAACAATGGCTGATCTCGCAAAGATCGTAGACGACCTTTCGAAGCTGACCGTCCTCGAGGCGGCCGAGCTGTCGAAGCTTCTGGAAGAAAAGTGGGGCGTTTCCGCCGCTGCTCCGGTGGCTGTTGCCGCCGCTGGCGGTGGTGCGGCCGCTGCTGCTCCGGTCGAGGAAAAGACGGAATTCGACGTCGTTCTCACCGAGGCAGGCGCTCAGAAGATCAACGTCATCAAGGAAGTCCGCGCCATCACCGGTCTTGGCCTCAAGGAAGCCAAGGATCTGGTCGAAGCGGCTCCGAAGCCGGTCAAGGAAGGCGTTTCCAAGGCCGACGCTGACAAGTTCAAGGCCCAGCTGGAAGCAGCCGGCGCCAAGGTCGACCTGAAGTAATCGTGAAAGCGGCGGGCGGCCTCGCGCCGTCCGCCACTCCCTTCGCCCGGAGGGAGCACGCGTAACGCGAGATCTACGAGAACCTCTTTCCTGAGGGCCGAAAATCGGCCTTCAGGAAACGGGTTTTCTCCCGTTCTAGCCGGCCGCCGACAGGCGCCGGGAAAACAGACAAAGGGTTGCCGCCAAGGTGGCCCAGAATGCAAGGCGAGCCGCGGCGAGGCTCGTCCCGAGTTTAGAGCTAAGGAGCGACGATGGCCCAGACCCAGACTTTCAATGGCCGCAGACGCGTACGCAAGTTCTTCGGAAAGATCCCGGAAGTTGCGGAGATGCCGAACCTCATCGAGGTTCAGAAGGCATCCTATGATCAATTCCTGATGGTGGCGGAGCCCAAGGGCGGGCGTCCGGACGAGGGACTGCAGGCCGTTTTCAAGTCGGTTTTCCCGATCTCCGATTTTTCCGGCTCCTCGATGCTGGAGTTCGTGAAGTACGAGTTCGAAGGACCGAAATTCGACGTTGACGAATGCCGTCAGCGCGACCTCGCCTATGCCGCGCCGCTGAAGGTGACGCTGCGCCTCATCGTGTTCGATATCGACGAGGATACCGGCGCCAAGTCCATCAAGGACATCAAGGAGCAGGACGTCTACATGGG
>NZ_RZOL01000657.1:0-2028 GCF_004022985.1 Mesorhizobium sp. M7A.F.Ca.ET.027.02.1.1
CTTCAACGCCGCGTAGTAGCGCACCTCGCGCCGAAGCCGCTGCTTTTCCAGCAACGCGGCCTGCATCGCCTCGACGCGCTGCTGCTCTTTCTCCAGCGCGCGCTGGGTCAGGAACTGCGCCAGCGGCTCACTGTCGAATGCTCGTTTGACAGCGCCGAACGGCCCCTCGGCGGTGAAATTCACGACCGGCTCGGAGCCGACCAGTGCCTCGTCGCCAGGCCGATAGGTGATCGCACCCTTGGCCGACACCGTGGCCGCGTTGAGATCCGCCGTGACGTCGGCGGACAAGGTCGCCGCTGGATTTTCCAGGCTGACAGGCGGCGCCCGCAGCGTGCCGCCGGCGACCGTGAAGGCGACGTCGGTATCGCCAGCGGCGAAGCTGCCATTAGCGGCGATGTCAGGCGCAAAGCCGGCGGTCTTGGCCGCGTCGATGTCGCGCCCGATCGCATCCGCCTTGGCGAGGAACGCGCTGAACGCATCTGGATTGACACCAGCAACTTTCACGCCCTTCAACGCCGCCGTGCCGGAGCCCGACAAGGCGGCCACCATCCCTTCGACCGATTTGCCGCTGCTTGACAGCGCCGTCGAGAAATCGCCGATGCCGCTGATGCCGGCATCCGGCAGCACGGTCGCCAGATCGGCGCCCGCCAGTTTCATCTGGCCAGAGAACAGGCCGGTGCCGTCATTGTTCTTCAGTTCGAACAGGCCGGTGAGCGCCCCGCCCAGCAATTTCGCCTTCAAATCCGAAACGCGGATGCCTTCCTGGTCGAGCCTGAGCGAAAAGGCGGCATCATAGGCGGTGGCGAACCGACCGGCGGCGAGCGCTGCCGTCGTCAGGTCTAGGTCGGCGGTGAACGGCAGGTTGGATTTCTGGCTGAACGGTGTCGCCGGCCACACGCCACCCTTATTGGTTTCTTCCTTGTCGGCAAGAAAGGCGGAATCGCCGAACAGCGCCACCGCCATCGGATCGAGGTCGAGTTCGTCGAGCATCAGCGCCCCGGCCAGATGCGGCACGCCGGCCTTGCCGTCGACCCCCTCCTTTACATCGATATTGACGTCGCCGGACACCGCCGCTTCGTTGATGGCGCCGTTGAGTTCGTCCAGCACCAGCAGGCCGTTGCCATAGTCGCCCTGTGCCGAAAACGACGTCGACATGCCCGCCCCCATGCCCGGCAGGCCGATACCTGTCGTCATCAGCCATGGCTCGATGTCGGCGGCATCGAGGCTGAGCTTGCCCTTGGCGGCGAAGCCTTGCGGCGTATCGGCGATCGTCCCCTCGAAACCCGCCTTGAAGTCGTTGCCGGCAAGGCTGAAATTCGTCGTCAGGCCGCCACCAAGCGTTCCCTTGGCCTGAATGTCGGTGCTTGCCTCGCCCAGCATGCCGAGCGGCAGTGCCGGCAGGCCGTAGAGGGCCAGCAGCGTGGTGGCATCAGGGTTTTTGGCATTGAAGGTAAGCGCCACCGGCGCTTCGAGAAGCTTGTCCACCGCCCCCTTTCCCGACAGCGATGCGGAAAAGGCCGAGCCGCCGGCCTTGCCTTGTCCGCTCACCGCCAGGCCCGTGGTGCCGTCGCCATTGTCGGCCGCACTCGCCACGAGGTCGACACGCGCATCCTGGAACAGCTCGGGATAGGCTGCGGCACGGCTCGCCAGTCCCTTGAGCACGGCGCTGTCGGGATAATGCCGGGCGGCGACGTCGATCAGCGGCTTCAGATCGACGGCAACCACCGATGCATCGAGCTTGCCGGTCGGGCTCGCCGGGAAATCCTTGATCCTGCCGGTGGCGCTGATCGAGGCGCCGGCCAGCCCGCCCACCGACAGCCGGTCGATTTCGAGCAGTCCGTCGCGCAGCCTGAGCGCCGTGTCGACGGTATCCGCGGTCAACCCGCCAGCGTTGACCGGCCCTGCCTTGATCTGGAAATCGAGGTCGCGGTCGGCAAAGCGATTGGCGCCCTTGTCGCTGACGAAGATCGAGGCGAAGGCCGCCAGCCCGTCGACATCGAGGTCGCCCCCTTCGAGACGCATCAGCAC
>NZ_RZOL01000658.1:0-2018 GCF_004022985.1 Mesorhizobium sp. M7A.F.Ca.ET.027.02.1.1
CGTCTGCACCGTCATGGCATTGTGGACGAGCACATCGTCGCTGACATTGCCGTCGCCGCCGCCGCCGCCGATGCTCACGGTCGCGTTGACGCTGACATTGACGCCGTAACCGCCAGCCGCCGCCCAGGAATCGCCGCCATTGCCGCCGCTGCCGGCAACCGACTGGGCAAGAATGCCGCCAGCCTGGTAACCCTTGGTGACGATGCTGCCGCCGCCGCTGAGGCCGGTATCGACGATCACCAGGTCGCTCCTGCCACCGTCGCCGCCCCAGCCGCCGACCGTCACGCCGAGGCTGACATTGACGCCGTTGCTGACCGAGCCGGCCATCGTGGCCGCACGGCCGCCATTGCCGCCGCCGCCGCCAATCGACTGTGCCACGATGCCGCCCGAGCCGACCGCGTCGGTGTCGGCGATGATGTTGCCGTCCGCCCTGACCGTAACCTTGCCGCCAGGGCCGCCATCGCCGCCCTCGCCGCCAACCGAAACGCCGACCGCTGCCGATGCGTAGAAACCGGCGCTGAAGGCTCCGGAATAGGCATTGCCGCCATTGCCGCCGCTGCCGCCGACCGATTGCGCCAGGATGGCCTTCGCGCCCGCGCCGCCGACGTGGATGTCGCCCTTGTGGGTGACGGTAACCTGATCGCTCAGGTTCGCATCGCCGCCGCCGCCGCCGATCGCGACGCCAGCCGCACCGAATATACCGACCGCGACCGCACCGGCGCTGCCGCCATTGCCGCCGCCGCCGCCGACCGATTGCGCCAGGATGCCGTGCGCGAGCGCGCCTTTGGTGGTTATGTTTGCTGTGTTTTTGACCTCGACCTGGCCACCTGCCCCGCCAGCGCCGCCCTGGCCACCGACAGCGACAGCCGCAAAGGCACCACCGGCGCCCGCCAAGCCTCCGTCACCACCTGAACCACCGACCGACTGCGCGAAGATGCCGATCGAGAGGTCCCTGTCAGTGGCGATCCGAGCCGTATTTTCGACATAGACTTTCTGGCTGCCACCACCGGAACTGCCATTGCCGCCCAGCGAGAAGGAAGGTCCGCCAACCGTCACCGCAAAGCCTCCGGAGCCGCCGCCACCGCCGACCGACTGCGCCATGATGCCGTGCGACTGAATACCATCGGTCTGCACGACGGCGCCGTTGATGACATCAACGGTGTTGCCGCCGCCACCGCCGGCGCCCTTGCCACCGATCCCGATGCCGAGGCCCAGGTTCAGTCCTGCGGAACCGCCGCCCGTGCCGCCGCCACCGCCGATGGATTGCGCGACAATACCCGTCGAGCGATCGCCGATCGTATGGATCAAGCCGCCACCAATTGTGGCCCTGACCGTCTCGGCCTCGCCGGCCGCTCCGCCTTTGCCGCCGATGCCGATCGTCGCAGCGATAGCGCCATTGAAGGAAAAGCCGCCATTGCCACCGCCGCCGCCGATCGATTGAACGATCAGGCCAGCGGAGTCGGCGCCGTGGGTTGTGATATTCGTGGTGGTGGAGTTGTAGACGACCATGCCCGCGGCGCCGCCGCCGGCGCCACTGCCGCCGATGCCGACGGTCAAGCCAAGGCCGACACCGATGACGCCGCCGCCATTGCCGCCGCCGCCGCCGCCGATCGATTGCACGATGATACCGGCCGACCTTTCCTTGAAGGTCTCGACCGAACCATTATAGGTCGCATCGACCACCTTGCCCGCGCCTGCCGCGCCGCCGCCACCACCGATGCCCAGATTGGCGATCGCGCCAAACGTGCCGACGAAGCCGCCATTGCCGCCACCGCCGCCGACCGACTGTACGACGAGGCCGATCGAGTCGGTGCCGCGCGTGATGATCGATTGCTGGCCGCCATTGGCGGTGCGGAAGAACACGTCGCCGCCATCGCCGCCGCCGCTGCCCTTGCCGCCGATTCCAACGCTCGCTCCGAAGAGGGCGCCTTCCACGACAAAGCCGCCATTGCCGCCGCCGCCGCCAAGCGATTGGACGACGATGCCTGCCGACCGGTCCTGCAGGGTTTCGACCGAGC